>DATCBN010000018.1 GCA_036511855.1 Candidatus Eremiobacteraceae bacterium
CTCCGCGGAGCGTCCGCCCATCAACACGGCGATCGTGGAATTACTCACGGCAATTCACAGCACGTGGACTTCCAACTCGAGCGACACCGCCTGCTGCTCGAAAACTTTTTGTTGTACTTCTTCGATGAGGGCAAGCACGTCGGCACACGTCGCGCCGCCCGCGTTGACGATGAAATTGGCGTGCTTTTGCGAGACCTGTGCGCCCCCGTGCCGCATTCCTTTGCAACCCGACGCTTCGATGAGCCGCGCCGCGTGGTCGCCCGGCGGATTGCGGAAGATGCTGCCCGAGTTCGGCATTTCGATGGGCTGCGTGGCGCGCCGCTTGTCGATGCGCCTGCGCAGTTCTTCTTTGATCGCGCGCGCGTCGCCCGCGGTCAGCACAAGTTCCGCCGCGCAGACCACTGCACGCCGGTCGAGCGTGGAGCGGCGGTACGCGAACTCAGGACGCGTGAACGTTTGCACTTTCTCTCCTGCGACCACCACCTCGACGCGATCCACCAAATCGCCGATCTCGACATCGGTGCCCGCGTTCATGCGCACCGCGCCGCCGACCGTCCCCGGAATGCCGACCAGCGCTTCTGCGCCGGCAAGCCCTGCGTTCGCGGCATCGCGGCACAAAGAGACGACGGGAGCGGCACCGCCGGCGCGCACGCGTTCGCCCTCGATCGAGATCTTGGCGAATTCGCCGGCCAATCGCAGCACCAGCCCGGGATAGCCGTCGTCGGGCACGAGCAGATTGCTGCCGAGTCCGATCATGGTCCACGCGATCTGCTCGCTCTCGCAAAAACTCAGCGCGGCGACGAGCCGCCCGACTTGTTTGACTTCCGCATATGCCGACGCGTTGCCGCCCACACGCATGGACGTGCGCTGCGCGAGCGGGTATTCAAATGCGATGTCGCCGTCGAGCAGCGCCGAAAGCGCGCCACACTGATCCTTGTCGGGCGCGCGGCCGGGTACCGACGCCGGGGCGGTCATCGCGGCGAGGCGACGCCCGCGTCGGACGCGGACAGCCCCGCCGCCAATTCATGCGCGACGCCGCCAATGTCGCCCGCGCCGAGCGTGAGGACGAGATCGCCGTTGCGCACCGAGCGCTGCAAGTATGCAAGGACGTCGGCGCACTTCGGCAAGTGCATGACCGGCTTCTCGCCATCGATCTCGCGGATGCATTCCACGATGGTCTCGGAACGCACGCCCGGCAGCGGGACCTCGCCCGCGGCGTAGATGTCGCTCACCAGGATGAGGTCGGCCGCGGACAGCGCGCGCGCGAAGTCGCGGATGAGATAGGCGGTGCGGCTATAGCGGTGCGGTTGGAACGCCACCACGATGCGCCCGGGCCAATACGCGCGCGCCGCCGCGATGGTCTCTTGCACGGCGGTGGGGTGGTGCGCGTAGTCGTCGACGATGCGGACGTCGGGACTTTCGTAGAGCACTTGAAAGCGGCGCGCCACGCCGCGAAAGCGGCCGAGCGCGTACGCGATGCGCTCGAAGGGCACGTCGAATTCTAAGCCGGCGGCTACCGCGCACAAACCATTGAAAACATTGATCTTTCCGGGCACGCGCATGCTGATCTCGCCAAGGGCAACACCATCGCGTTCAACGGTGAAGCGCGATCCGAAGTCGGCAAGTTCGACTTGCACCGCGCGGACGTCGGCGGCGACATCGAATCCGACGGTGACGATTCGCGGATCGCCGTAGAGTTGTGGCGCTACGCGGAACCGGCGCAGCACTTCTTGCACGGCCGTGCAATCGGCCGACGCGATGATGCTGCCGCTCGCCGGCACGCGCCGCGCGAACGCGAGAAACGTTTCGATGAGGTGATCGAGATCGCGATAGTAGCCGAGATGATCGTTCTCGATGTTCGTGATGATGGCGCACGACGGTGTGAGACGCAAGAACGATGCGTCGCTCTCGTCGGCTTCCGCAACCACAACATCGCCCGCGCCGAGCCGCGCGTTGGCGCCGAGATCGTTGACCTCGCCGCCGATGAGCACCGTGGGCGCAAAGCCGCCGGCGTCGAGCACCGCGGCGACCATGGATGTGGTGGTGGTCTTGCCGTGCGTGCCCGAAACGGCCACGCCTTTTTTGTCGGCCATTATCTCGGCGAGCATCTCGGCGCGCTGCATCACCGGAATGCCCGCGCGCTGCGCGGCGACGACTTCGGGATTGTCGGGCGGAATGGCGGACGAGATGACGACCGCGTCGGCGCCTTTTATGTTGTCCGACGCATGACCGAGCGCGACGCGCGCACCCAAAGCGTTTAATTTATCGAGCGTGGAGTTTGTGCGCAGATCGGAGCCGGAAACTGAAACACCCATCGCGAGGAGAACGCGGGCGACGGCGCTCATGCCGACGCCGCCAATACCCACGAAATGCACGTGTTTTCGGTGTTTCATCCCGTGCTTTCTCTTTGTTTCAGCGCTTGCCGATGCCTCCCATGAGGATGCGCTCGACCATGAGATGCAACGCGCGTGGTTGCGACAAACCTCGCGCTGCGGCAGACATCGCCGCGCGTTTGTCGTCGCCCATGATGTCGAGCAGCGCCCAGTACAGCGTGTCGGCATCGAGCACGGCATCGTCGATGACGATCGCCGCGCCGCGCGCCACGAAGACGTCGGCGTTCTTGCGCTGATGATCTTCGGCCGCGTGCGGATACGGCACGAGCAGCGCGGGCAGCCCGCTGACGGCGAACTCGGCCAACGATGAGGCGCCCGCGCGCGAAACCACCACGTCGGACGCCGCGTGCGCCACCGCCATATCGTCCAAATACGCCATCGCGAGGTAGCGGTTGTCGTTGTGCTCGGCTTTGCGCTCGGCCGCCATCCATTCGTAGTCGCGCTTGCCGGTGATATGTAGCACCTGCCACTCGGGCGGTAGCCGCCGGCGCGCCACCATCGCGCTCACGGCCACGTTGATCTTGCGCGCGCCTTGGCTGCCCCCGAACACCAGCACGGTCGAGCGGTTGGGATCCAAGCCCAATCGTCGGCGCGCGTCTGCTTTGGGAAGCGGATTGTAGAACTCGGGCCGCACCGGGATGCCGGTCTTCACGAATTTGCCCGGAAAATAGGCGGCAGTATCGGCGTAGGCGCCCCACACTTCGTCGGCGGCGCGGCTCAAAGTGCGGTTCGCCACGCCCGGCAGCGCGTTCGGCTCGATCAAGGCGATCTTCAAACCCGGCAGCCGGCGCGCCAAGCGCAGCATCGCGGCTGCGGTCACCACCGGCACGCTCGCGTAGCCGCCGCTCGCGATGATCACATCCGGACGGAAGCGCGCGACGATCGGCAACGCCTGCGCAACGCCGACCGCATTGCCGCCGAGACCCGCGGCGGCGGCTAACGGTGACGTGCGCGAAAGCGGGCGGCTCGTGACCGTCGCGGTGGGAATGTGGATATCGGCGAGGACGCCGGCGTCGAGCGCGCTGTCGCTTGAGACGAAGAGCAGCGCGGGCGCAGCGTCGTGCAGATCGAGCGCAAGTTCGATCTGCGGCACGGTCTCGCCGGGTTTGCAGAGACCTGGGTCAGCGGGCGCGCCGGAGAGCGCTCTGGCGAGTGACAACACGGGGTACAGATGACCGCCGGTGCCCCCGCCGGCGAGCAAAATACGCATCTTCTGCCTCCCGCGATCGGGTGTCGGCGGCCAGAGCCGCTCGCGATCGACCGCGCGAGATGCCGGCGAGCACGCCGACGCCGAACATGCTGATGACGAGCGACGTGCCGCCGTACGAGATGAACGGGAGCGGCACTCCGGTGACGGGCCACTCCGATGTGACGACGCCGATGTTCACGAGTGCCTGCACCACGATCGACGCCGTGAGCCCCACCGCGAGGTAGTAGCCGAAACGGTCGTCGGCCTCCATGGCGATCCGCACGCCGCGGTATGCAAGCGCGAGGAAGAGGGCGAGCACGACGGCCGCCCCGATGAACCCAAGCTCCTCGCCGATGATGGCGTAGATGAAGTCGGTGTATTGTTCGGGCAAGTATCCGAATTTTTGGCGGCTCTCGCCAAGGCCGAGGCCGAACCAGCCGCCCGAGCCGAGTGCGTACAGCGACTGGATGATGTGGTAACCCGTGCCCTGCGGATCGTTCCACGGATGCAAGAACGAAGTAAAGCGATCTCGCCGGTAAGCACTTGAGTAGACGAAGAGCAGCAGCGTGGGCACAGCCACGACCGCGCCGATGATGAGGTGCTGCCATCGTGCGCCCGCCACGAACAGCATGACCCCGGCGGTGATGACGAACAGCGAGGCCGTGCCGAAGTCGGGCTCGCGCATCACGAGCACGAAGCAGACGCCCACGCAGAGCAACGCGGGGAAGCCCGCGCGCGCAAACGAGAGCGCGCCGTCCTCGCGATCGGCGAAGATGCGGGCAAGCATGATGACCACCGCCAGCTTCGCGAACTCGGACGGTTCGAATGAAAACGACTTGAACTCAAACCAGCGCTGCGCGCCGCCTTCCATAGATCCGAAGTGGGGAACCAGCACGAGCCCGAGCAGCGCGACCGCCAAGCCGAATAGCCACGGCGCCGCACCCCGCAGGCGGCAGTAGTCCACGCGCAGGCCGAACCACAGCGCGCCGCTGCCCAACGCGATCCACAGCAATTCGCGTTTGAGAAAGTACTCGGCGTCGTGGAATTGCGTGACGCCATCCACCGACGAGGCCGAAAAGACCATCACCGCGCCGATCGCCACCAGCGCGCCCACGGCGAGGAGAAGAAAGACGTCGGCCGGTTTTTGCTTCTTCATCGCGCGCCGATGCCGTCGGCTCGCGCGCGGACGGCGGCGCTGAAGATCTCGCCGCGCTGCTCGGCGTTATCGAACATGTCGAACGATGCACAGCCGGGTGAAAGCAGTACGACGTCGCCGGGCTTTGCAAGACCGTACGCGGCCTCGACCGCTTCGTCCATCGTCTTCGCATAGCAGACGAGAGGGCCGTTCAAGCTCCGGCCGATCATCTGCGCTGCCTCGCCGATAAGCACCGCCGCTTTGACGCGCTTCGAAATAGCGCGGCACATCTCGCCGAACTCGGTGTTCTTGGGTTTGCCGCCGCTGATCAGCACGATCGGCGCGTCGAATGCCTCGAGCGCCTTGACGACGGCGTCGGGATTTGTGGCCTTGCTGTCGTCGATCCACGTCACGCCGTTCGTGACGGTGACCTGTTGGAGCCGGTGCGGCAGCGGCAAGAACGATCGTAGGCCATCTCTGACGGCCTTCAGACTTGCGCCCACTGCGAGCGCCGCGAGCGATGCGGCCAAGGCGTTTTCGATGTTGTGCCGGCCGCGAAGCCGCAAGTCTGCGGCCGCGAGGAGCGCGCATTCTGTGCGCCTGCCGTCGCCGCGCCATCTTAGTTCGCCGTCGCGCAGGTACGCGTCGGCATCCTCTTGATCGGAAAGCGAAAACCAACGGGCTTTGCACGGTATCTTGCGGCGGCCGCCGCGCAAGGATGCGCCGATCTCGTCGTCGGCGTTGCCGACAAACGTGTCGCCTTCGCCTTGATTGGCAAAGATCCGGTATTTCGCTTCGCCGTATTCTTCCATCGACGGATAGCGGTCGAGATGATCGGGTGATAGGTTGAGCAGCACGCTCACGCGCGGCCGGAATTCGCGAATGGATTCGAGCTGGAAGCTGGAGACTTCGGCGACCACCCAATCGTCCGGACCCGCCGCGACCGTTTTCGTGATGAGCGGATCGCCGATGTTGCCGCCCACGTGCACCTTGCGGCCGTCTGCGCGGAGCAGGTGGCCGATGAGCGCGGTTGTGGTGGACTTGCCTTTGCTGCCGGTGACCGCAACGATCGGCGCATCGCACAGCCGGTAAGCCACTTCGATCTCGGAATATACCGGCACGCCGGTGCGCGAAATGGCGAGCACGGCCGGATTGTTGAGCGGCACGCCCGGTGAAAGAACGGCGCCGGTAGCAGCGCCGACGGCTTGGGAGAGTTCGCCTGAGGCGAGAAGCGGCACGCCGAGATTTGCAAGTAGCGCCCGCTCTTTGGCCAGCTTCTCGAACGGCTTGTCGTCGAAGGCGACGACGGAGACGCCGCGGGCGCGCAGCACCTCGGCCGTGGCCAAACCGCTGCGCCCGACACCGATCACGATGACGGAATCTTTGGCGTCGAACATCTTCGAACGCTTGTTCGCCATCAAGTGCCCGGCATCCTCACATTGGAGTAATAGACGATAGCGCAGAACACGACAGCGGCAAATAACGACACCAATGCAAACGTTCTGGTGACGCGCTGCTCGCTCCAACCTGAGAGTTCGAAGTGATGGTGCAGCGGACTCATCTTGAAGATGCGCTTACCCGTGAGTTTGAAACTGATGACCTGCGCGATCACTGAGAGCGCTTCGACGACGAATACGATTCCAAGAAGGGGTAAGAAGAGCAACAAGTGCTCTTTGATTGCGAGGAACGCGAGCAGCGCGCCAAGTGTGAGCGAGCCGGTGTCGCCCATGAACACCTTGGCCGGGTACCGATTATAGAACAGAAACACGACGACCGCAGTCGCGACGGCGATGCCGATCCCGCCGCCGTCCAGGAACGAAAGGACAACGAGCGGCGGAAGCGCGACCGAGCCCGCCAGTCCATCGACCCCATCAGTCAGATTCACTGCGTTGGCGCAGCCCACTACGGCGGCGATCGCCAAAATGTAGTACCACGAAATCGGCAGATAGAGCAGCCGGCCGAACCACCATTGATCGTTGCCTGTGGTCAAACTGTACGCGCAGTCAGTTGCTGTACCATCCAGGAATCCGTGCGCCGCAACGGCCGCGACTATGATCAGAAGTAGCATCTTTGAACGCGCACGCAGACCGAGCGAAGTGCGACGCTTGATGCTGAGGTAGTCATCAACGAACCCAATCGCCGCTACCGACGCGACCAGACCAACCATTAATAAGAGGCGCGAGTCGTAGTGATACTCGGCGGTGAGATACGCGGCCGCTACCACCGCAGCGATAGGAAACGCAATGCCCCCCATCGTCGGCGTTCCTTGCTTTGCGAGATGAGCAGCCGGACCGGATTCGTAGACCTGCTGACCGACGGACGTGCTACGCTGCACCCTAATCAAAGTTGAGATCACTTCGCGCGCAACAACCCAGCCGATAAGCACAATCGTGAAGAGCGTGACCCACTCGGACATGGATGTCCTAAAAAGATTGAAGCCATAAAAGAGAACGTAGTGGGAAGCGACGTAGTCGCCGTTACACATCAGCCGCCTCCCGCCAGAGGGCTCTTCGCCGGCGAACCCGGCGCGGGGCGGTACTTCAAGATCACGACCGGCGTCTGCTGATCGCTGTTGCCGTGCGGATTGCCGCGCAGACACTCGGCGACCGCGGCGAGCACCAGGCCTGCACTCGCGCCGAGGATCTCGACTTTTTGCAGATCGTTGACGTCCACCACCACCGCGTGCGCGCCGCATGCCTGCGCGATCGCGGTCGCGGCCTCGTCCGGTTTCTCCGGACCGAAGACGATGTGGCGTTCGTACGGCGGCATGGTGCCCGTGTAGCCGTCGATTTCGGCCACGTCCGCGCCCAGTATTCTATAGAAGTCTCCGCGTCTGCCGACCATGCGTCCGGCGGCGGCGGCGGCGGAAGCGTACAGCACCTTCAGTGCGCCGACGTTGTCGATCACGAGTTGCATCGACTCGGGCTGGTTCACCGTGGCATAGATGCCGGCGTGTTGCGCGAGAAGCCGGGCGAGAAACGTCGGGCGCACGAATTCTGCGGCGATCGAGCGGCCCTGCGCGATCGCGACCGACGTCTCGGCGACGCAGATCACATCGTTGGATGCGGCGATGCCATGCACGCAGCCGGCCACCATCGCAGGCAGATCGTCGCCCGATTGCACGAGCGGCGTGCGCACCGGAATCGCCAGCAGACGCGGCGGAAGGCCGGGCGCCGCCACTTCAAATGTGCGCGAGTTCACGACGCGCGCTTTCCGGAGACGAGCAGCGCGTTGAGGATCTCCTCCATGCGCTGCACGCGCGAACCTTTTAGCAGCACCAAGTCGCCGGCTTGCAACGACTCGTTCAGATCGTGGGCGACCTGCGCGTTGGACTCGAAACGCTCCACCGCTCCGGCCGCCATGCCGGCCCGGCGCGCTCCTTCCATCAATTGCTCGGCGAACGGGCCGCCGCAATAGAGTCTGTTCAGCGCGACGCGGGCCGCCGCCGCGCCGGTGGCTTCGTGCATCGCCGGCGCGTCGGGGCCGAGCTCGGCCATGCTCCCGAGAACCGCGACGCGCTTGCGCGCCGGCAATTCGGCGAATGCGCGCAAAGCGTATGCCATGGACGTGGGGCTTGCGTTGTAGGCGTCGTACACGCAGGTGGCGCCCGACGGCAGCGGGTGCAATTCAAATCGGCCCTCGGGCAGATGGAGATCGCCCAGCCCGGCGAGCACGTCTTCAAATCCCATCCCGCACAAGACGGAAGCTCCCACCGCGAGCAGCGCGTCGCGCAAGTGATGTTCGCCCGCCAGGTGCCAATGGGCCATCGCGTGCGACGCGCCGAGCGTCACCGGCACGCGGCCGTCTTTGGGCAAGCCCGCTTCGATGGTGAGCCCCGGCGCCTGCGGATCGCCGCACAGACGCACCCACAAGACGGCGCGATCGATGCCCGCGCCGGCTGCGAGCGTGCGCGTCCATTCGTCCGCGGCGTTGCACACCGGGCGCGCGCCGTGGCTGAACAGCGCGAATTTCGTTCGCGCGAGGTCCGCGCGATCTTCGAAGTATTCGAGGTGCGCTTCGCCGATGTTGGTCAACACGCCGACATCGGGCAACGCGATTTCCACCAACCGGGCGATCTCGCCCGGATGGCGCGCTCCCATCTCGACGACCGCGACATCGGATGTGTCGTCCATGAGGTAGCAGATCTTGGCGACGCCGAGTTCGTTGTTCTCATTTTGCGGCGTGACGAGCACGCGCATGGCGCGCCCGAGCAACTGCGCCGTCATCGATTTGGTCGTGGTCTTGCCGTTGCTGCCCGTGATGCCGACGACTCGCGTTTGCGCCGCTCGGCGCGCGGCGGCCGCGCCAGCCTGGTACGCTTCTTTCGCGTCGGCGACGATCATGTACGGCACCGGGCACGGATCCGGCAGCGCCGCTTCGCTGTCGAGCACGAGGGCGCTACATCCGCGCGCAAGCGCCGCAAGGGCGAACGCGTTGCCGTCGAACGACGGCCCGCGCAGAGCGACGAACGCCTCGCCGGATTTCAGAGTGCGCGTGTCGGTGCCCGGAGAAAATCGCGCGCCCGCATCCACTGCCGTGCCGCGCCATTGCGCGCCGCAAGCTTTCGCGAATGCTGCAAACGTCACTCCGCTCATTTGTCGTGCTTCTCGATCGCGGCGCGCGCGACGACCGCATCGGAGAACGGCAGCGATTCTTCGCCGATCAGTTGATAGGCCTCGTGGCCCTTGCCGGCGATGATCACCACGTCGCCATCTTCGGCGGACCGCACGGCGAGGTCGATGGCGGCAGCTCTGTCCGGCACGACTTCGTACGCCGCGCCGGCGCCGTTGCGCATGCCCGCAAGAATGCCGTCGATGATAATTTGCGGGTCTTCGCGCCTGGGGTTGTCGTTGGTCACGATCACGTAGTCGCTGAGTTCGCGCGCCGCGCGGCCCATCAACGGGCGCTTGAGCGCATCGCGATCGCCTCCGCAGCCGAAGACGCAGATCACGCGGCCGGGAGTGAGAGCGCGCGCCGCTCCGAGGACGTTTCGGAGGCCGTCGGGTGTGTGCGCGTAATCGACGTACACGCCGATGCTGCGGGCTTCGACCGGCGTCATGCGGCCCGGCACTTCGCCGACGCTTGCCAATCCTTCTTCGATCGCCTCCACGTCCACGTCGAGCGCGCATGCCGCGGCGATCGCCGCCATCGCATTGCAGACGTTGAACGGGCCGGGCAACCGGATGTGAAACGGCGCCGGCCGCAATGCGCGCACTAAGAACGTGGCGCCGTCGCGGTCCAAGCTGACGTCGGTCGCTTGCAAGACGGCGTCTTCGGAAGCAACGGCGTACGTCATCGTGCGGCCGGCGGTGATCGCCAAGCGCCGTCCTTCGGCGTCGTCGAGATTGAGCACGCGCACGCCGGGTGATTTGCGGCCGCCGCGCGTCACCGCTTCGAACAGGCGCGACTTGGCCGCGCGATAATCGTCGAAGGTCTTGTGAAAATCGAGATGATCTTGGGTGATGTTCGTGAGCACGGCGATGTCGAAATCGACGTCGTCGACGCGATGCAGCGAGAGCGCGTGACTCGAGACCTCAAGAACGGCGCCGCGCGCGCCGGCATCGCGCATCTGCGCGAGCAAGCTTTGCAGTTCGTGCGCGAACGGCGTCGTGTTCGCGAGCTTGGATTCAAACGCGCCGGCGAAGCGCGCGCCGAGCGTGCCGATGATGCCGAACGGCGTGTCGGCGGCGTCCATGATCGCTTCGACGAAATGCGCGACGGTCGTTTTGCCGTTGGTCCCCGTGATGCCCACCATCGTGAGCGCGTCCGATGGGTGGCCGAAAAATTCCGCGGACACGGGCGAAAGCGCGGATAGCGTGTCGGCGACAACGGCCAGCGGCGTCTGCGATGGAAGTTCTACCGGATGCTCCGCGAGCACGGCTGCGGCGCCGGCTTTAACTGCTTGCGCCGCGCGGCGATGGCCGTCATCGCGAGCGCCGGTCAAACAGACGAAGAGCGCGCCGGGCTCGACGCGTCGCGAGTCGACCGCGATGGATGTGATGGAAACGTCGGGGTTGCCGCCGATGAGCGCGCCGCCGACGCCGGCAAGCAATTGCCGCAACGGCACCGGCATCACCGATGCCATTAATTGTGCCTTTCGTCGTTCCCTGGCAACAACGCCGACCCGGTCCGCAACGTCTGCACGACGCTTGGATCGGCGATCTGCGCGCCGCCGCCGCGTTGCAACACACCCTCGCGCCAAAACACGCGCGAGGCGAGTTTTTGAAATGCGGGCAGCGCGACGATGCTTCCATAGTACTGGCCTTGCGGGTGATCGAACTTGACGAAGATGACGTATTGCGGCTTGTCCGCCGGAATGATGCCGGCAAACGATGCGGTGTACGCGCCCATGACGTATTGGCCGCCGATCACCATCTGCGCGGTGCCCGTTTTTCCCGCCAGCGCGTAGCCGGGTATTTGCGCCGCTTTTCCCGTGCCGCGTTTGACGACGTCTCGCAAGATCGTGAGCAGGGCAGCCGACGTCTCCGGTTTGATGACGCGGCGGATGATCTCCGGCCCGAACGACTTCACGATCTTGCCATCGGGCCCGACGATCTCGCGCACGATTCTCGGCCGCATGAGCAGACCGCCGTTCGCGACCGCGCAATACGCATCGGCCAACTGCAGCGCGGTGACCGAAACGCCCTGGCCAAATCCAATAGTCGCGAGCCGCGAGCCGTACCAGACGTCGGGCGTTCCAACGATGCCGCCGCTCTCACCCGGCAAGTCGACGCCGGTCGGTTCGTCGAGACCGAACCGTTTGATGTAGTCGTACATCGTCTGCTCGCCCGTGCGCATCGCGATTTCGGCTGCGCCCACGTTGTGCGAGTACGTGACGATGTCGTCGACCGTTTCGTTGGCGTGGCCCGAGGCCATCATACCATCGTCGGCGTTGTGGATGATGCGGTTGCCCACCTCGATCTGATCGAGCGCGGGAAACGTGTCGTCGGTCGTGACCTTGCCGCTGTCGAGGGCGGCGGCAGCGGTGATGATCTTGAATGTGGAGCCAGGCTCGAACGGATCGGTGATCGCGCGGTCGCGCCACGACGATTCTGGCGATCGCGCGAATTGCGTCGGATCGAAATTCGGATAATTGGCGAGCGCGAGAATCTCGCCGGTCTGCGCGCGCATGATGACCACCGACGCATCGGCGGCGTGATACTCCTGAGCCGTTTCGCGCAAGATCTCTTCGGCTTCGTATTCGAGCATGCGGTCCACGGTGAGGACGACCGTGTCGCCGACGACGGGCGGCTGGATCACTCGCCGCCCGAACGGGATCGGGCGGCCTTCATTGTCGGTGGCCTCCCTGGCTTTTCCGGGCTGGCCCTTGAGGACGTCGTTGAACCCGTATTCCACGCCCGCAAGACCTTGATTGTCGATGCCGGTGAATCCGATAAGCGTGCTGCCGACGCGTCCTTGCGGCACGACGCGCAAACCAACCGGCTCGTCGACGATAGCGATGCCCCGAAGGCCCAGGCCTGCGATTTGTTCCGCTTTATCCCGCGGCACGTTGCGCGCGAGATAGGCAAACGATGACTTCCCGGTCATCGTCGTTTGCAAAGACTTTTCGCTGAGGCCGAGGATTGGCGAGAGTTTTGCGGCATCACCCGCCGCATCGTTCAGATCGTCCGGTTGAGCATAGACCGCGGACGCCGGGAGGCTCGTGGCGAACGGCACTCCAAACCGGTCGACGATATCGCCGCGTTTGCCGCTGAGGTCGAACGTCGCTTCTTGTTCTTGGCCGGCGCCTGCTGCGAGCGCCGCGCCATCGCGGACTTGCACTTTGTAGAGACGGACGCCGAGCAGCGTCACGACCGCGAAGAGCGCAACGAAAAGCAAAGTTGCGCGAAGGCGCAGCTTTTGGCGCTCTTTGTCTTTCACCGCACGTGCAACAGCCTGGCGACGAACGCCAACGCCGTGTTCTCCGCTTGCGGCTTCAGGCCGCCGGGCAACGCGATGACGGAGACCTGTTTGGGGTAGGTCATGTGGAGCTTGACCGCCGCTGCTTCAAGGCTGCTCAAACTTTCGAGTTGACCGACTTGTGCCCGCAAGACGCTATTGTTCTGCATGAGCTGTTGTTCGGTTGTTTTGTCGTCGGCGAGACGATAGGTCTGGGCGGTCAGTTGCGCCGTCAGTCCGACGTACGCGATCAAAAGCGCCAGCGGTACGCCGATCATGATCGACCGGCGGACGACGACCGGCAAAGCGCGATAGGCTGCGCGGGCCCGGCCTCTTCCCGTTGGACGGCGCGCCGGCACCGCCGGACGCGACTCGACCTCGGATCTAAATGCTCGTGCCGACTGGGCCATGATCTTCTAAGCCTCCTGCTCGTTTTCTGCGATCCGGATCGCGCGCAGCTTTGCACTGCGAGCACGCGGATTCGCCGCCACTTCATCCTCGCTGGGCGTGAGCGGTTTGCGGGTGAGCGCGTCGCCCCGGCCCGCGGCCGTCCAATCGCGAAACGCTCGTTTGACCACTCGGTCTTCACCGGAATGAAAGCTGATCGCCACGACACGGCCGCCCGATCGTACGCGTTGTAGCGCCGTTTCTAAACTGCGCTCGAGATTGCGCGTCTCGTCGTTGACCGCCATGCGCAGCGCTTGAAACGTGCGCGTGGCAGGATGGATACCGCGGCGCGCGCGAGGCATGCCTTTGGGCTGCGCGCTCAAGACCGCCGCCACCAAATCCGAGGTCGTCTGCAACGGCGCCCGTTCGCGGCGCCAGGTGATTTGGCGTGCGATGCGCCGCGCAAACCGTTCGTCGCCGTAGTTCTCGATGATGTCGGCCAACTCGCGCTCGGGCTTCGTCGCTAGTAGTTGTGCGGCCGTCGGGCCATTGGACGTCGGATCCAAGCGCATGTCGAGCGGCTCGACGCCGGCAAACGAAAAGCCGCGGGCCGTGTCCGCGAGTTGAAGCGACGAGAGTCCGAGGTCGTACATGATTCCGTCCACGTCGTGCACGCCGCACTCGTCGAGCGCCTCGCCGAGCCGGCCGTAGTTTGCGTGCACGGCATCCAATCGCCCCGGATACCGGCCCGCCAGATCCTTTGCCCGCGCCACCGCCGCGGGATCGGCGTCGAGCGCGATCACGCGGCTGCCGCGCGAGCGCAGCAATATCGCTTCGGTGTGTCCGCCCGCGCCGAATGTCGCGTCGACGAACACCGCCTGCCGGTCTTCACCGGCCGGCAAGAGCAGCGCCATGCTCTCCTCGAGCATGACGGATGCATGTTCAGTAGAGGCCAAGCTCCGTCATCAATTCCGCCATGCCGTCCGGCGGCTTGCTGCCCGCCTTCCAGCCCTCTGCCGGCCAGAGTTCGATGCGGGTCAACGCACCGACCAGCACGACGTCGCGGTCGACTTTGGCGTAGTCGCGAAGCGCCGCAGGTACGACCAGGCGGCCCTGCGCATCCAACGTCACCTCTTCGGTGTTGGCGAAGAGGTGGCGCACGAAGCTGCGGTATCGGCTATCCTTGCGAGAAGCGGCCTCGAGCTTCGCGCAGAATTCCGACCACGTCGCGTCTGGGTACATGGCAAGACACAGGTCAGGCGGGGCGATCGTGAGGACGAAATGGTCGTCGAGCCTGGCGCGGAAGCGTGCGGGAATGGTCAAGCGACCCTTGTCGTCGAGGGTGTGCTCGAACCGTCCCGTAAACTTCGGGAGTCCGCTCATGAAAACGCCACCAAGCCCCACATCGAGCCATTTTGCTCCACTATACTCCATTTATCGGCTTAATGTAAAGATTAACGTACCGATGCGTCCACTGGCCCATGTAGGAGGGCGAGCATCGCTCGCCCCGGCTTATGAATAGCAACCCCTTCGAAGACCTATCGCTGGACCGGCTTCGCCTGCGCACAAGCAAGAAATGGGCGTTTTACCCGCCGGACATCTTGCCGGCGTTTGTCGCCGAGACCGACTTCCCACTAGCCCCGGCGGTCCGCGCAGCGCTTGATTCGGCGCTCGATTCGGGGGATTGCGGATACGCCGAGCCTCGTGGCTTTGGTGCCGTCTTTGCCGCGTTCGCGAACGCCCGCTTCGGTTGGCCGGTTGATGCGGATCGCGTGTTCGTCGTTCCCGACGTCATGGCCGGAGTTATCGAGAGCATCCGAGCTTTTTCACCGCCCGCTAGCGCGGTAGTGATCAACCCGCCTGTCTACCCGCCGTTTTTTGAAACGCTCGCACACGATCGCCGTCCGATCGTTGAGGTCCCATTGCTGCAGGACGCCCAGTCGGGCCGGTGGTCGCTCGATTTCTCGGGATTAGAAAAAGCATTCGCCGAAGGCGTAGGCGCCTATCTGCTATGCAGCCCGCACAATCCGGTTGGTCGTGTTTGGCCAGAAGCCGATCTCCGGCGCTTGGCTGCGCTCGCCGAGCGATATCATGTGCTCGTGGTGGTGGATGAGATCCATGCTCCGCTCACGATGCCCGGAGCGACGTTCGTGCCGTATTTGACGGTGAGCGGATATAGGCAGAACGCTGTTGCAGTGACGTCAACGTCGAAAGCGTGGAATATCCCCGGGTTGAAATGCGCACTCGTGGTTGCCGGTTCCGAGCCGACAGCCGATCGTCTGCGCGCGCATCTCACCGCGCTGGAAACCGAGATCATAGATCGCACCGGCCAATTGGGCATCGTCGCATCGCTCGCTGCATTTCGAGACGGACCAGAGTGGCTCGACGCTCTGGTCAAGCATCTCGATAGCAACCGTCAGTTGCTCGCGGAGTTGCTAAGCAAACAAATTCCAGGCGCGCGGTACTTGGCGCCAGAGGCGACCTACTTGGCGTGGATCGATTGCAGCACGCTTGGGATCGGCACCGACCCGGCTGCGTATTTTTTGGAGCGCGGCCGCGTCGCGTTGGCCCGAGGACTTGATTTCGGTAAACAATGCTCGTCGTTTGCCCGGCTGAATTTTGGAACGTCGTCGGCGATACTGACCGAGATCGTGGAGCGCATGGCGCGGTCTTTGTAGGATTGGATTCGTTGTAGGAAGGTGAGCATCGCTCACCCAAAAACAATTTTAGGGCAAGCGATGCTTGCCCTAGTACATTGTCCTCAAATTCAGAGTTTTGCCAGGATCGCTGCGAGCAGCTTCTTGCTTGCGACTTGATCGATGACTGCGGTGCCGCCGGACGTCTTCGTGACCGTCGCCAAGACCAATACGTTGTTCTTCATTTGCGTGGTCGCTTTTCGTTGGGCATAGAACTTCGCTGTTTGTGCAAGTTCCGCGGCCGGAGCCCACATCAATGTGAAACTTGAACCATCCTTAAACGTTTTCGGAAGGGCGTACGTGCAGGTCGATAATGTCGCATCACCCCGCACGGTCGGTGCCGGCGTTCCCGCAATCATCGAGACGACCGGCTCCGCGAGAACGGCGCGAATTTCGGCCAACGAAAAGAGGCCGCATGCGGCACGCGGCGCCGCATTTGCAGCTGCCGGCGCCAAGCACGCCAGAGCGGCTGCGGCAATCGCGGCGACAAGAACGTGTGAGGTTTTCATTTTGAGGTACCTTTCAAAGATGATTGTGTATCGGTCTGGCCGACCAGACGCATGGGCAAGCGATGCTTGCCCTCCTACATTTTCCACGGGGCAAGCGATGCTTGCCCTAGTACAAGCTTGCCCTCCTACGGGTCGGTCGAGGTTAGAGTTTTGCGATGGCGGCGGCGAGCAATTTCTTGCTCGCGGGCGTATCGTATTCCATACTGTGATGGGACGTATCGGTCACGGAAGCCAAGACAAGAGCGCCTCCCTTGATCTGCGGAAGCTCCTTGTTCCGTTGCACGTAGAACTTATACATCTTGGCCAAGGTCGCGCTTGGACCCCACATGAGCGACACTCGCGCGCCCATCCCAGGCTTATTTAAGGAATACGTGCACGTCGAATACGTCGAGTCGCCCTGTACCGTTGGATTGGAAGAACCTGGTTGATAGACGGTCACCGGGGCGGCGACAATCGCGCGCACGTCTGCCAGTGGTAGCACGGAGCACGCGGGGCGCGGCGCTGCGTTTGCAGGCGCCGGGATCGCGTAACCAACGATGGCGATGGCAAGTGCGCTAAGAAACAATCGAGAGATCTTCATTTTGGATAACCTTTCTTACGGTGCGCCACAACCGTGTTGGTCGTGGAGTTCTTTGATGGGTTGGCGGAGTTCGATGCCATCGAACCCTTTGATCTCCTTCGCGTTGAGTGCGCGCAGGATGAAGTTGATCGCGTCCGTCACTCTCTGCGGCAGCGAGTGCGCGATCGCGTTTATGGGATGAGTTTCTTGAACGCGCCGTTCACGGCGGCGTTCATCTTCGGATCGATGTGATCGACTTTGCCGCACGACCACGTGATCGATCCGGCGATCTTCTTAGCAGGCGTCTTCGCGTTGGGATCCATGTCGGCCAGCGTCATCGGCGTTCCCATGTCGGCGAACTCCGCGTCGCCCGTCGAGCCGTTGTCGGAGATCTGGATGTTCATCGTCGACTCGGGCTTGAGCATGACGGCCAGCGGCATCGGGTTGTCGCCTTGCGATATCATGAGCGTCACCGGACCCATCACTCCGCTTGTCATCGCTGCGTTGACTTGGCCGACATCGGTTTTGTCTTTGGGCGCGTACGAGCCGTCTTTCGCGTAGTCTTTGACGACGACCGAAAGCAGCTGGATCGCTTTGTTGCCATCCTTGGCATTCATGTGATAG
>DATCBN010000019.1 GCA_036511855.1 Candidatus Eremiobacteraceae bacterium
CTTGATACCTACAGCCACGTCACCCCGTCCCTTCAGCGCGGTGCGGCCGAAGCCATGGACGCGATGCTGGCGTAATTGGGAGAATGGCTACAGAATGGCTACAATGACCGATCTGCAACACATTTTTCGCGACCATGGAAAAACCCGCATCGCCAATAACGACGCGGGTTTCCGATTGGTGGAGATGAGGAGACTCGAACTCCTGACCCCTTACATGCGAAGCAAGTGCTCTACCAGCTGAGCTACATCCCCATGGGGTCCAAGCGGTAAGTATATCATACGGCAAAATCGGCCGCAAATCCCGGTTGATGGACCGATGGGCGCAGGGTCCAGACAGTTCGCGGAGGCAATTATTCGGAGCAATGGGCGAGCGGCGCCCGCCCTACTAGCAAAGATCTGGATTGTACTCATGATGAACTACGACGCACGGCTCATGCGCAAACAGGCGCGGCTTTCGCAGAAGCTGGAGCGAGTGAAAGCCAAGCTCGCAAATCGGGCACACGCCATGCAGATCCGACGCGACCGCGCGGCGCGCAATCCGCATCTCGCGACATTTCGCGGCATCATCAGCCTCATCGCATTTGGCGGATTGTGGTGGCTCGGGCACGATCGGGTGAACAGCTTTATCGACGAAATATTCGGTGACGCGACACCCGCATCGCAACAGCATTCCCCGGGGCCCAGGCCGCAGACTTTTTGGACTTTTGGGAGGCGCCGGCGCAGCGGTCAGTCGGAGATTCAGACAACCAAGTAGCGGTTAATCTGGATCCGGCACTAAATCTACGGCGTCATGATTTCGATCGTCGTCACACCCATGATGAATCTACCTTGTGTGGCATCTTCCGGCACGATGAGTTCGGCGATGCCCGCTCCCGGAAGCACAGCGCCATCCTCTTCGTATGCGAGCAGAATCCGCTTCGCGTTGTAGTCGTGATGGAATTCGGCAAAGGCGATGATCGCCGAAGCACCGGACATGCCCGTCACCAACGCATATGCGTGCGTTGCCATGTCCACGCCGGTTGACGTCGTTGGCCTCGCGGCGCCGATGACATCGGCCAGCAGCGGCCCGGTGAAGATGTGCACGCGGCGCTTGCCGTCCAGATCCAGCACGCGCATGGTCAGCGTGGATCGTGACATCCCCTGCAGATCCTTGAGGGAGATTATCGTCGGCACGGACACCGCGCCGGTCACTTGAATGAGCGAGCCAGGCGGCGCGACGATCGCAGGCGGCGCGGGCGTTGACGTCACCGGCGCCATCGTCGACGGAACGGCCGATGTGGGTAATGCCGGCAGAGTGGTGGCCGAGACGGAGGGCACGGGCGTTGAATGCTTCTGCGCCGCGATCGCGGCTGCTGCGGTGGCGGTGGGCGCGCCCCACCCTATGGCGAACGCCGCGCAAGGTACGATTGCGAGAGCCATCCATCCAAGCCGAACGCGCATTTCGTTTCTCTCCTTCGTTGTACTAGGGCAAGCATCGCTTGCCCAAAATGGGTGAGCGTTGCTCACCCTCCTACGGTACGAATGGGCAAGCGATGCTTGCCCTCCTACAGGTACAGCGGAAGTTACCCCGCGCCGTAGCCTCGCGCCTTCAGCCAGCGTGAGACCACGAAGCGGGAGCGTTCCGCGCAGTCGGTGTGATTCGCGTCGATGAGCTCAAACGTCTTGGGTTCCGAAGCGGCATCGAACAGGCGCCGCACGGCCGAAGGTCCGACGAGGCCATCCTTACTGCCGGCGATGACGAGAAGCGGCCGCGGCGCGATCTCGGCAACGTGCGAAGTGAACTCGTCCATCGAAATCGCGATCTCGTCGGGAGACGCGCCGTCCACGTATGCCGCCCGGTTCTGCAAGCCCGACAACATGCCGGCGTCGGTGAGCACGCGGCCACGATCCAGCGACGTCGCCATCGCGATGACCGCTTCGATCGAAGGCGATCGGGCGGCGGCGCCGATGGATGTCGCGGCTCCCATCGAATGGCCGCCCAGGACGATATGCTCGACTCCCGGCAAAGTCCGTGCCAGGGCGACCGCGTCCAAAGCGTTTTCAAGGAGATCCGAGCCCGATCGCAGTTTCCCCGTGCTCGCGCCGAGCTTGTGGCCGAGAAAATCGAACGCGAACGCGGAGAAGCCGTCGACCGCCAAATGAAATGCCAGCGGATCCACATTGTGTTTTGACGCCGAATACCCGTGGCACAACACGACGCACGTCGACGGACGCCCCGCATGATAGAAAAGTCCGCGCACGGTGCCGCCGGCGCTTTCGAACGACAACAACTCGATTTGGATGTGCGAAAGATCGCGGACTTTCACCATGCGTGGATCACATCACCGTGTGAAGCGTGAGCTTGGTCGTGCGCGTCCAAATGCCACGATGAAATCTCACCGCGATCGTCGTGCCGAGCGCGCCCTCGAATGCGGAGCGCACATCTTCCAGCTCACTGACCGGCCGGCCGTTGAGCGCGAGCAATTGATCGCCGCTGCGAAGGTGCGCGTCATCGGCGGGCGAGCCCGGCAGCACGCTGCGAACCTCCACGAATCCCGCGCGCTGCACGAGCCATGCGCCGCTCCTGTCAAACGGTGCGGTCGCCGTCGACGACGATGAAGCCGGTGCAAGCACGAGTCTAGCCCCCGGCACGTCGAGGGTCACCGTGAAGCGCCGCAGCAGCCAGGCGCCCACCGCACCGTCGGCGCCACGCGGCAGTACGTTTGATTCGGAGGGATTTGCCGCGACTGTGATCGGGCGGACAAAGTCGAGAGATCCGAGCGACAGCGATGGAATACGGCCCATACGCCCCGCGATCTCGCCGCTCGGCCTTGCAAGCCATGCGGTGTCGATCCAGCCGTTGTTCAGCGGCAAACGGTGTGCGCGCGCAAAGCCGTCGCTCATCACCACTTCGGTCGTCGCGGTCAGGTCGAAGGCGAATTCTCCGGCGTATTTTCCGGCGACGAGTGCCGTCGTGGCAGGCACGCTGCGGTCTTGCGCCAGCGTGAGCGTGGCGGCGCTCGCCGACATGGCCGCAGATTCCGCCGCAGCGCTCGTTTCGTAAAGCGTGAGACGCCGGTTGGCGTAATCGATCGTGACGGGATATCGCGAAAGAAAATCCATGCCGACCGCACCGTCGGCGGCTGCGCCGAGATACGTCACCGAATACGGCAAGATGCGTTCCGGTGCGGCGCGCAGATTGGTGAGACGCACGTCGCCGATCTGCAGCGTGCCCAACACGACCGCAGCGGGCATCGGCTCTGCGCTCAGCGAGTTGTCCACCGCGGTGTTGCCGTGCGAATCCAGCAAGAACGTGCGACGCTTCCCGTCGACGACGACCGGCACGAAGATGACGCCATCGTGGATGTCGATAGGAATAGTCGATGTTTCACCCGGCGCGAACCAGAGCGCGTCGGGAACGGTCGGCTCCGGAACCGGCGATTGCGGCGCGATCGGCGGGGTGGTCGCGCTGAT
>DATCBN010000020.1 GCA_036511855.1 Candidatus Eremiobacteraceae bacterium
CGAACGTTCTCACCGCACGGCTAAAAGAACTCGAGAGCGCGGGCGTAGTCCGGCGCCGGTTGCTGCCCCGTCCGGCGGGGTCGGTCATCTATGAGCTGACCGAATACGGCGCGGAACTAGAGGATGTCGTGGTGCTGCTCGGGCGATGGGGCGCAAAACTTCTCAGTGAGCCGCGCGCGGGTGAGATAATCACCGTCGACTCCATGGTTATGGCCATGCGCTCCACGTTCCACGGCGAGGCCTCACGCGGTCTCCATGCAAGCTTTGAGATGCATTTAGGGGACATCGTCATCCATGTGCGCGTCGACGACGGTAAGGTCGAGGTCGCAGCCGGACCGGCGCCAGCGCCGGATTTGGTCATCGAAGCCGGGCCCGGAATCAAATGCTTGATGTCCGGCGAAATCAGCGCCGCCGAAGCGATCGCTAACGGAACAGTTCGCGTCACCGGCGATCCGCAATTGCTGACAAGATTCGCCGAGATGTTCCGCATCGAACCCATGCCCGAGAGCATTCCGGTTCTCAACTAATCAATCCACACGCGCTAGACCACCGCGCGTGCGCCGCGATATACTCGCCCGTGAAAGAGTATCCATGCGCGACATCATTCTGCCGGAAGTCAAACCCGCTCTCGAATGGGTTCGGGACCGGGTCGTTCAAAAGGTGAGCCCGCGGCGAAAGCATGCGCTCGCGCAAACTCGATTTGCCATTGCTTTGGAATTTTGGGCGCGCGCCGGACGCCGTGGAACTGTCGGCACCGAGTGGGAATTCCGGATTCAGCCGGCGGGCGAACCGCGCCGGCCGCTGGTCCCGGACGTCGCGTTCATCTCCTTTGACCGTCTGCCGTACGACGACGAAGCGGCCGCCGACATCCCGAACGTGGCACCCGACGTCGTCGTCGAGGTTCGTTCGCAAAGCGATCGCCAGGCCGACATCGACGAAAAAGTCCGGGTGTATCTCGCGTGCGGCACGTCGGCGATCTTTCTCGTCGACACCGACGCGCAAAGCGAGATGATTAGCGACGCGGCAAGCGATCGGCTCGTCTCAAGGCATGCGCTGCTGACACACGCCTCGATGCCGGGATTTTCATTGCTCGCAAGTGAGCTGTTCGACCGCATCAAGCCGAAAGCGTAGCTGCGCCGCGGACTACGCTTTTTCCGGCGTCTCCATTTCGATGACGGTGATCACGACAACGCAGATCGTCTTACCCTCCTTTGGCGCGTGCTCCACGACCGCAGCCGGCTCGTCCTGATCGAGCGTGGAGATCGACGGAATGAGCGGTGCGCGGTGCCGCGACGTCGATTCGTTCATAGCTCGCTCCGCGCCGCAGCGCCGCTACAGGCTCACCGTGACCTTGACGTGGACCGTCTGGCCATTCTCGTCCGTGACATTGATCGTGCACGCCCCAACCGCCAGCGCGGATACCGAAAAGGCGTTGGTTGTGTTCTGAACCGGGGTCACCGTGGCAATGGTCACGTCACTGCTTTGCGCGGTGAAGAACGTGCTGCCGGATTCACTCGCGGTGATCGTCTGCGTCTGGGTCGGCCCGGTGGTCTGCATCGTCAAACTGGAGGGAGTCATGATCAACTGAGGTGTGGGTGTCGGTTTTGGGATGCCGACAAGGCCGGCCAGCGCTCCAGCGCTGCAGCCCGAGGCCAGCATCGACGCCGCCAAGAGCGAGAGAAACGCGATCTTCATATGTCAACCTTTCTGCGGGTAAGTCCCCGTCTACAACTATCCTAGCGTCCACGACGTCACGGTTCTATCCGGGAAACCACGCAACGCCATCATCCGTGAAGCGTCCGCGCGACAGCGAATCAATTACAGACAGGCCGCGGGTCGCCAATGCGGAAGCCAAGACGTCCGGGAACCGGTTTCGGAGTCTTGCGATGATCTCGTCGCCAATCACGTGTCGCCGGTTCGTTGGCCGGCACGAACAGCTCGAGTTGCTTAAAGTCCAATGGCGTGCAAGCCGCGCCGGGCGCGGCTCGACCGTGCTCGTAGCCGGCGATGCCGGCCTCGGAAAATCAAGGCTGGTCAGAGAGTTCTGCGGATCCATCGTCGCAGACCGCAGCCTTATCGCATTCGGCGAGTGTCTTGAATATGCGCGCGGTCCGTTCGCGCCGTTCGTCGACGCTTTGCGCACGCTCACAGCGTCACAACCAGAAGCGCTGCGCGATTCGTTGGCGGTGCGGCGGATTCTCGCGCCGCTTTTCCCCGAATTTGTCACGCCGGACGCGCCGCCGCTCGAGGTGAACAGGCGCCAGCAATTCGACGCATACGTCGAAGCGCTGCAGCGGCTGCTCGGGCCGGCGGGCGCCGTCATCGTCATTGAAGATATACACTGGGCGGACGAAGGGACGCTTGGTCTGATTCAACACCTCGTCGGCGCCGCACCCGAGTTGCCGCTGCTCCTGATCGTCACCCATCGCTCCGACGAGTTGAACAGAAATCATCGACTCGTTCCCGTGATCGCGAAGATCGCCCGGAAGCCGGCAGTTTTTCAAACGCGGATAGAACGGCTCGACGACGAGGAGATGGACGAGTGGCTCGGCGAGATAGCAAAGGACCATCCGCGTTTGTCGCGCGACGCCCTGCAACGGGCGCGGCAACTCGCCGAAGGCAATCCGCTCTTCGCCGAGGAGTTGATTACGCACGCCGTCGGCGGCGCTGCAGCCGAGTTGCCCCTCACCTTGCGCGAAGCGGTGTTGGAGCGCTTGAGGCCGCTGCCAAGAGATGCCCGGCTCGTGCTTGTCGTCGCGGCGGTGGTCGGTGAGCGCTTCGAGCCGGAAATCGTCGCCGAAGCATCGCGCCGCCCGGTGGACGATATTCTCGAGGTCTTGCGGCGTGCCCGCGACTTAGGTCTCGTCGTTCAAGACGCCGGCAACGATCGGCTTCGGTTCAAGCACGCGCTGATGCGCGAGATATTCTACCGCGAATTGCTCGCACCGGAAGCAAGGACACTGCATGCGCGCATCGCCAAGGCGCTGGAGCGCCGGCCAGATGCCGCAAGCCGTCCGGTCGAGCTCGCGCATCACTTTTGGGAAGCGCGCGACCAAGCCGGCGCGGCCCGCTACAGCGAGGCCGCCGGCGACGCCGCGCAGCGCGCCGGCGCTTACGAGGACGGAGCGGGATTCTACGAACGAGCACTCGAGTTCGAGCACGGGGCGAGCGCCGATCAAGCCCGCTTGTACGAAAAGCTTGGCGCTTCGCTCGATAACTCAGGCCTCGCCGAACGCGCCGCGCGCGCATTCGACCAAGCCATCGCGCATTACCGCGCGGTTGGGATGACGGAAAAAGTCGCCGTGACGCTCAACGGTCTCGGACGCCAGCAGGCGATGCTCGGCGATCTGGATGCCGCGACGGCGACCAGCGAATCCGCACTTGAGATGCTCCGCGACCTACCGGAAAGTCCGGCGCGTGTCCGCATCCTCTACGGCTTTGGACTTACGTGCGGGCTTCGCGAAGAGTGGCCGCGGGCGATAGGCTACCTTGACGAAGCGTTGGTCTTAGTCGACGCTGCCGAACCACGACTACGCGCCAGTCTGCTCGCGCAACGCGGCATCGGCCTCGCGTTGACGGGCAATCTCGTACTCGCCCAAGAGGCCGCCATGACCGCGCTTGCTGCGGCGTACGAAACCGGCGAAGATTCTGCGATCGTCAACGCATTGCTCTGCTCGGGGATCATCAACGATGAAGCGGGCAACCTGCCGAAGGCCATCGAGATGTACGACCGCACGGCGGCACGTGCGGCCGAATCGCTGCTGTCCGTGCAAGGAGCGATCGCCTTCATCAATCTCGGATTCGCGTTGTTCCTCGTGGGTGACTTGACGAGGGCGGCGCAAGCTGTATCGAAAGCGCACGCTGCAAGCCGGCGGCTCGAACTGCCGATCATCCGTCTTTTGACCGAGCATCTGAACATTCTCCTGGCTCTGCGCAGCGGCGAGTCCGTGCTGGCCGACTACGCCGCCGACGAGGGCGCCGTCGAAACCGCCATGCAGATAGGACAGCCGTATTCGATCGCGTCCGGCGGCGTGTTCGCGGACTACTTCGGCCGCTTGGGTAGGTCTGACGAGGCGCGCGCCGTTTTTTCGCGCGCTCTCGACACGCTTCGCGCGCCCACGCGTGCGATCTATCTCTTGGTGTATGCGGCGCAATTCGCATCGGCCGTGGATATTGAACGTCTACGCGTTGCGGTCGCGCCGTGGGCCGCGGCACAGATCACTTCGCGCGGGCGGGCTTACTTAGCGTATCTCGACGCCAATCGTGCCGAGCGCGACGGCGACCGCGGCGCGGCGATGCGGCATGCGCTCGAGGCGTCCAGATTATTCGCCGAGATCGAACACCCGTATCCGCAAGCGCTGGCCCTCGAACTCGCCGGCGAATTGCCCGCTGCGCTTGAGATCTACCGCCGGATCGGCGCGTCGCGCGATGCGCGCCGGCTCGATACGGTGCTGGCGCCGAAGGGTCGGCGCGACCGGCGCGCCTCCGGATTGAGCGAGCGGGAACGAGAAGTCGCGCGTCTTGTGGCGCAAGGCAAATCCAATAAGGTTATCGCGGCCGCGCTTTCGATCAGCGGACGCACGGTGGAGAATCACATCACATCGGCGTTGAAGAAACTCGGCGCGTCATCGCGCACGGAGCTTGCGGCGCGCCTCACGCGTGATCACGAATCCAATAGCCGCTAGTTGCCTTCTGGTGCTGCGGGTCGAAATTTGGATCGTCCGCAAAGCACGTCGGACAGACCGCACGCACGCTCTTGAGCACGGTGTAGTCGTACAGGGGAAGACCAGGTGCCGATATGGTCATGGCGCCGCCTTTCGCACGGCCGGGTTCACGATGCGCCGGCCCGTCCCTCCGGCATGACATCGCCCCGAGCCGTTGAACTCTACGCCGAACGCATGCATCCAAACACGCGGCCGGCCCGTAGGAGAGAGTATGGAACACGCAACATTTGGCGCCGGATGCTTTTGGGGTGTTGAATCCGCGTTTCGCGAGATTCCCGGTGTCACCGACGTGGCTGTCGGCTTCATGGGCGGGCGCACCGTCAACCCCACCTATCGCGAGGTGTGTGAGGGCAACACGAGCCACGCGGAAGTCGCGCAAGTCACCTTCGACCCGGCCAAAGTCTCGTACTCGAAACTGCTCGACGCGTTTTGGCAAATGCACGACCCCACGACGTTGAACCGTCAGGGACCTGACGTGGGCTCGCAATACCGCTCGGTGATCTTCACCCACTCGCCCGAACAAGCGGCGCAGGCCACGGCGTCACGCGATGCGCTTGCCGCCGCAGGCAGGGCGGGCCGCAAGATCGTGACGCAAATAGTGCCTGCAACAGAATTCTATCGCGCCGAAGAATATCACCAGCGCTACTTCGAGAAGCAGGGCGTAGGAGCGAGTTGTCACCGGCCCGCATGACCGATTTGTTCTGTGGGGCCGATGTTAATCATCGGCCCCACAGAAGCCCGTGGGCGAGCGATGCTTGCCCTCGTACGGATGCCCTCCTAAAGGTTAGCCGTCGAAGACCGGACCGCTGCGCATAAGCGCGACGAAATCTTCGCTGCGCATGGGTCTGCCATAGTGATAACCCTGCGCGCCCTGACAGCCGCGCGATTTTAGATAAGCGGCCTGCTCGGCCGACTCGACGCCCTCGGCGACGACCTTGACTTCCAGACCGTGGCCCATCGCGATGATCGCATCGACGATGGCGGCATTCACGCGATTCGTGCAGCAATCCATCACGAACGTGCGGTCGATCTTCAACGTGTCGATTGGGAAACGGTGGAGATACGCAAGCGAAGAATAGCCGATCCCGAAATCGTCGACCGAGATCTGCACGCCGAACGACTTGAGTTTCTGCAGCAGCTCGGTCGTCGCGTCTCCGGTCCGCATGGCTACGGTCTCGGTGAGCTCGAGTTCAACATTTCGCGGATCTACGTTCGCTGCGCAGAGCACGGCCGCGATATCATCGACGATGCGCGGCCGCAACTCGCCGCCGGAAACGTTGACGCTCACGCGGAGATGCGGGAATCCGGCTGCGTGCCACGAGTCCAACGCCTCGCACGCGTTGCGTAAAACCCACGTGCCGATGGGCACGATCAGACCAGTCCGTTCCGCGACCGGGATGAAGACGTTCGGCATGACCAGGCCGCGCGCGGGATGATGCCATCGGACGAGGGCTTCCGCACCGTACACGCGCCCGGTCGTGAAGTCGATCTGTGGCTGAAAGTAGAGCTCCAGTTCGTCGCGGGCCACGGCGAGGCGCAGTCCAGTCTCAAGATACAACTGCTCGATCGCTTCGGTCGTCGAGACCGCCCGCCGCACGAAAAATGCATGACAATCGCGGCCTTGCTTCTTCGCCGTATCGCGCGCGCGCGACGCGGCCGTCAACAAGGCCTCGCCCGTTCCGTCGCCAGGACAGAGCGCGACGCCGACGCTCGCGGTCGCGACGAACGTCGATTGTTCGAACGCGAACGGTTCTGCAAACGACAGCACGATTCGCTTGGCCAGAATCGCGGCCGCGTCGCGATCCGCGACCGTCGCAACCACGACGAACTCGTCGCCGCCCAAACGAGTGACGATCTGCGCTTCGGGCGCCGCTAACGTCAACCGTGTGGCCGTCTCGGATAAAACCCGGTCGCCCGCGCGGATGCCGAATCCTTCATTGATGCTGCGCAGACCATCGATGTCGGCGATCATCACTGCGACGAGTGACGGCGTACCCGCGACCGCTTCGCACGCTCGGTTCAAGCGCTCCACGATGTCCGCCGACTCCCCGTCTGCAGTGGCCGGCGCCGATCGCACCGCTTCGGTCACGTTCTGCGCGATCGATCCGACGCCCACTATCTTGCCCGCATAGTCGATGAGCGGAGTGTGATGCCATTCACACACGATGGCGCGGCCGTCGCGGGTCCGATGGCGCTCGGTTATCTTCATCGAGCTCTTGCGAGCCATCACCGCATTACGAAGTTGCGAAGACGATGTGCCGCCGCCGCCCGCCAAAAGGCTATCGTAGGCGTCGGGATGCGTCATCTCGTCAGCGTCGTAACCGAAGAGCGTTCGCGCGGCGACGTTCCACGACACGGCGCGAAACTCCAAATCCCATTCGACGACGGCAAGCGGAGTCGCATGCATATGGAATACGGCTCGCTCTTCGGGCGTCACACCTGCGTGGACCCGCGCTAAGCGCCGCCGGCGTTCCATGCTATAATGAACCGCGATGCCCACGGGCGGAACGCCGGTGGTGGTTCGAAGCCGGCTTTATTGGGCACAACCAGGCTGTTGCGGAACGACGCTGCATAACGGATGGGTGACCGATCCGCTGTGCGTGTTCGGCTGCGGAGCCATCGAGTTTGCGTTACTGCATCCTGCGAGCAAAATGGCGGCACCGGCTAGGGCGGCTAACGTGAACGAGCGGAGCTTTAACATCGTCTGCAGTACCTCAAGGTGAATGGTTCGAGTCCCGATATGCGGGTTCTCCATCAATCTTAAGGCAAAATCGAATGGGACTCCCTAGGGTAATCCCTAGTCGTAAGCAGAGTGCCGCATCGGGCGGGCGTATCACGCCGCCGATGATCGGGCGTGCCGACATTTTGTGGGCGCTGTCACAACGGCGCCCGCCGGCTGCAATTCTCCTCGGCGAGCCAGGCATCGGCAAATCCCGCTTGCTGACGGAAACGCGCCGGCTGGACCATCGCGGCAACACGATCAACGTCGGATGTCACCCGGGCGCAGCGTTATTGCCGATGGACCCGATGCTCGCGCTGGTCCGTGCGTTGCATCGCAGCGGTCGGATTTCGAAGACCGTATGTGACAGCGCCCTCGGTTCGGCCGAGCGCGACCGTTTGTGGTTCGTGCGCGACGCGATCGAAGCTGGTATCGGGGGCCAAGACCTCACCTTTCAAATCGACGACTTGCATTTCGCCGATACGGCGAGCATCGATGCGCTGCGCTATTGCATAGACCGGCTGCAAGATCTGCCGGCCACTTGGCACTTGGCATCGCGTGCGGGCGGCGGCAACATAGAGCGGTTTGCCTCCGACCTCGAACGTCTCGGCCTCGCGACCGTGATACCGGTCGAACCGCTGACGCCGGACGAGATGCGCGAGCTTGCCGCGACGCTTGCCCCATCGCCGCTCGCCGAGGCCGATCTGGGGCGCCTCGTCGATCGCACCGGCGGGAATCCGCTCTACGCCGAACTGCTTCTTTCGGACGGCGACATCGCCGGACGCGAGATCCCGCGCAACCTGCGCACCGAATTGCGCGAGCGGCTCGGCGGTTTGGACGGCCCGGAGAAGATCCTCGCAGGCTGGCTTGCGGTGCATCGCGGTGCGCTGCCGCAAGGTGCGCTCGCTGCGCTCTCGCGACTTTCCCCCGGCCAAGTGCTCGCTGCGCTTTCGTCGCTGACCGACTGCGGCATCATCCTGCGTTCGGCCGAAGGCTATTCGTTTCGGCATGAACTGGTCCGAGATGCTTGTTACGAAATACTCGACGAGTCCGTGCGCGCCGGCTATCATCAGACGTTGGCGGAGCGCAGCGACGACGGATGGCAGAAGGCCGGCCACTTCGACGGCGCCGGCCGGTATAACGAGGCCGCCCTCCTCCTCAACAGGCTCGGTTGGGACCGCTTCGACTCTCACGGTCCGAGCGAAGCGCTCGCCGCGTTCGAGCGCGCGCTCGAACGGCTCGACTCGGACTCCGACGACGCGTGGGAATCGCGCGCGGGTATCGCCGCGGCGCACGCCGCCCACGGTCGAACCGACGAAGCGATTCGTCGCATGCGGGCGTTCGAAGCGCGATCGCAACTCTTGCCGGCCGCGCTGAGGGTTCGCGCGCGTGTGGCGTTTGCCGAGGCGGCGTGGGATCACGTGCAGGACCCGAAGATCGCATTGCCGCCGCTTGAAGCAGCGATGTCCGAGGCCGCGGCAGCCGCGCCGCATCTCTTACCGCGCGTTCTGTATCTCGTCGGTGCCGTGTACGAGCGGCGCGGTGATCTCGAAAAGGCACGCGAGACGCTGGAGCGCGGCCTATCGTGCTGCGACGAACGCACGCACATGCGCGAGGCGATCCGGCTCCGCTCGTGGCTGGCGGTCGTCGTCGGCCGGCTGGGGAACGCGCGCGAGGGGATCGAGATCGCGACGCTTGCTGCGGATCAAGCGGCGATGTATGGCTTGGGCAACGAATATGCGCAGGTCTGCGCGAAGTTGTGTTATCTGTGCGATATGCTCGACGACTCCGCCGGCTACGAACATTGGTGCCGGCGCGGCATCGCCGTAGCAGGCCCGAAGTCGCGGCGCATCGAGACCTTGCTCATGGTCAATCTTGCGTGCGCATGCATAGACCAAGGCCGGCTCACTGAAGGTCTCGGCCTCTGCGTGGCCGCGGTGAAATCGGTCGAACGCGGCAACTCGACCCTGCTTTGTCAAGCGAGGTGCGCGGAAGCCATCACGTACGCCATGCTCGGCGATGCCGCGAGCGCGGAGCACGCCATAGGCGAAGCAGCGGCGCTGGACGTCAACGCGAGTTGGCGCCGGGCGGTTCGTTATACCGAGGGATTTGTGGCGGAGTTCGCCGGCGACTACGCCGTCTCGCTCGAGCGCTACGAAGACGCCGTCGCTGGGTTCGACTCAAACGTCGGACAGGGCGAAGTATACGAATTGCGCGCACTCGCGGGGATCGCACGCACGGCCTCGCTGCTGAATCAGCGCGAGAAGGCCGCCAAGGCATTGGCACGTCTGCGCGATAGCAATCGTCATGGATGGCAAGTCGCACGCGTTCTCCTTGCGGAGGCCGAGGGTTTCTACAAACTACTCGACGGCGACGTCGCGTCGGGCTTGGAAGAATTGCGCGCTGCCATCGACAACGCCGGCACCAATGTGGTGTGGCAGACGTACCTGCGTCTGATCGTGGCCGAGCATTCCCCGCGGCAAGCGCGCGAGCAACTCCTTGAGATCATCGATGCGTTCGATTCACTCGGCGCCCGGTCGCTCGCGGACCGTGCCCGCGGATTGGCGCGCGCGAATGGCTTACGGCCCGGCCGCCGGCGTGAGTCGCACGGTCAGATGACCGATCGCGAAGCCACGATCGCGCTATTGGTCGCGAGCGGCAAAACCAACGCGGAGATCGGCGAACTGCTGCACGTGAGCAGCAAGACCGTCGAGTATCACTTGAGCAATATCATGACGAAATTCGGCTTGCGGTCGCGGGTTGAAATCGCGACGCGCGTCGCTGCCGGTACGTTGTTGGGCCTTGGAGAAGACGCCCGGGCCTGATCGGCGGCTACGTCGGAGTAGGCGACGGCGCGAGCGTCGGCGGCGGCAACGGACGCCGCGTGGCCGCCGGGGTCGGTGTGACACGCACGGGCGGCGGCGGTATCGTCGGAAGGGGCCGTGGTGTCGGAGTCACGCGCGGCGGGACCGGCTGCGGCGTAGCTACCGGGCGCAGCGTCACGCGCGGCAACGGCGAAACGGGTGGCCGCACGGGCGGCAACGGCCGCGCAGAAAAAATCGGAACCGGCAGCGGCAGACGCATCACGGGCAACGGTGCGATCTGGGGCGGGCGCGGCACCACCGGCTGATCGGGGTCCACCGCACCGGACCCGCCGCCGGCGCGGGCCGCGGCTACGACGCCGGTGGCAAAGGCAGGCCGCCGTCTGACGGGCTGCGTGCGCGCAGTGCGCGCTTTCGCGGCGGTCGCAACGAATCGCAGGCCCGAGCCTGCGTGCGCGTGCGCGTTCAACCCGTTCGGGCCGTAATAGTTGACGTTGAAGGCCACCGGCCACAGGTCGAGACCAGGCGGCACGACATACGATCCGGTGTAATAGCCCGGCATTCCGGCGACTTCATTCATCAAAATGGTATTGCCCGTTCCGACAAGCTGCACGAGCGCGTAGCCGCCGGGCAATCCTTGCATGACGAGCGTGATCACGCTGCCGGGTCCATACGTGCCGAACTGCAGCGGCGTCATCGAGAAGATCGGGAAGCCGTTCTGTCCGAATCCGAGCGGGTAGCCACAACACGGACCGGCTGAGTAACCTCCATACGCGTACGACGGCTCGACGAAGAACGACCAGTCGCTCGAAAACGGAATGCCCGCGACGTCGTCGCCGTAGACGCCCACGCGGTGCCAACCCGGCACGAGCGGGTAATACGGCGTGAAATAAAGACTGTTCGCGCTGATGCCGCTGTACGGGGTGACGTCGGTGTTGTCGAGATAGACGCGTAGCGAAGCGGCATCCACCGCGGGTCCACCGTGATCGTCGATCGCCGCCGTGATCGATGGCTGCGCCACGTAGGTGCGTTCGCCCGCTCCCGGCGACGTCGCCACCACGCTCGGCGTGCGGCCGGCGACGGAGACCGTCTCGTCCGACGTCGCGTTTGCGGTCGTGCCGTTCACCGTCAGATGCGCGTAGGCGTGCACGTCGTTCACATTGCGCCCCGCACGCACGACGTAGAATCCCGAATAGGTTCCCGAGGAGATCTCATGCATCGCGGCGCCGGCGATGATGCCGGCCAAGTCGAACGTCGCCCGGCCGCCTTGCGTGCCGACGACGTTCACCTGCAAGACGTCGCCGGACTCCAATAGTTTTTTGCCATGCGTATCGATCGTGAGCGAGCTGATCGCCGCGGCATCGCCCGTGTTCGGAATCCGCGGACCGAAACTTCCGGAGCCGCCGCCGGCGAGATTCACTTCGGCGACGTTGCGCGTGTCGTCGAACGACACGTCCGCGCCGGAAGCTTCGGCGATGAAGCGCAGCGGCACGAGCGTGCGGCCTTGCCGGACGATCGCGGGCTCGTCGAGCCACACGGTGTTGCCGTTGACATCCGCGCGCTGGCTGAACACGCGCAGTTCGATCGTGGTCTTCGGCTGCGCGACGATGACCGTTTTCGTGCGCGCGTCGAAATCGACGTACGCGCCGAGCGCGGTGAACACCGCCCGTATCGGCACGAGCACGCGATGCTGCTCGACAAGCGGAGGCACATCGGACGTCACCGCGTGACCGTTCACGACGACGCGAGCGGCATTCGGCTCAGCGCCGCGCGCCGCCAAGAGCGGCGAGACGGACATGACGAAACAAGCTCCGATGGCTAGCCGACGCCAAAATCCGCGCAAGTGTGACATCCTCCGTCGAATGTAACGTTTTCAACGGCGCGGGCGTTTCGGCCTCGAAATCAGGCCACCGCTAGGCCGTCACGAAAGCGCGCCGTCGCGCAGCCGCTTGCGGTACGCGCCGGGCGACTCGCCGATCATACGCTTGAACGTGCGGTTCATGTGACTTTGATCGGTGAAGCCGGCTTCGAGCGCGACTTCGCTCAGGCTTGTCGACGCATCGATCAGACGGCGGCACACCGCCTGCAGCCGCAATCCGATGACATGATCGCCCACGGTCTGGCCGCGGTAGCGACGAAACGCGCGACAAAGGTGAGAAGGGTGCACGTTCACCGCAGAGGCGAGATCGCGGATCTCTAACCCATCGCGAAAGCCAGTTTGCACCGCGGCATCGACAGCCGCGAGCCACGTGGGCTCACGCTCCTCATCGTGATTGCCCCGCGCCACGTGCGTGCATAGCTCGTAAAGCAGCGATTCCGCGGTCAGCGACGCGGAAGAATCGCGCGTCAGAAATTCATGATAGAGCCGTAGGGCAAGCCATACCGCGTCGCCACCGTGCATCTTGAGAAGGTGTTCCGGCTGCGATCCGAGCGCGTCGATGACGTCGACCCACGACGGAAGCAGCTCGATGAAGAACATCCGGCAGCCGTTTGGCCCGATCGTATCGGTGTGTTCGGTGTGGGCCGCATGATAGACGCAGGTGAACGGTTCGTAGACGATGGTCGTGTCGTGCCAGGTCTCGCTGTACGTGCCCTCGAGCAGGATGCTGAAGTAGGAGGCCTCGTGCGTATGCGTGGGAACCGAACGGCCGACGCGATGGCGGACCTCCGTGAGGACGGCATCGGCGACCCGTAGTGACACGGTTTCGCCGTAGAAGGTCCCCGGTTTGAGAATGGTGCTCATCTCTTCATTCTACTACATGCGGTCTTGTATCGGCATTGCGCGGTCAATCGAACAGCTTGAGACGCGGGTCGTCGTCCGGTGCTTGATCCGGTCCGCGAGGCGCCCCGATCTCCGGCGCTAGTTTGGCGACGTGCAGCATTCCAGCCATCTGCCGAGCGTTCACCGTGGCCTGGCCGTTGGCGTGGTTATTGAAGAAGACGAACGTTTCGTCGGTCTTGTCGACGACCTGCTCGATTCTCGGGAGCCACTCCTCAAGTTCGGCCGCGGAATAAAGGTACGCGTACCGGTCGGCAGGCTTTTCGTGATTCCACCACGTCGCGGCGTTGCGGCCGTGAAACCGGATGTACCCGATGCGAGATGTCGTCTGCGCGTCCGGGCGCAGCAACGACGATTGTGCCGGCTCGTCGACATTGCACCAACCCAAGCCGAGTGCTAGTAAGCGCCGCAACGTCTCCGGCCGCTGCCAGTCGCGATGCCGGAATTCGACGACGATGGCAATGTCCGGCCAAGCCCGCCGCAGCCAGTCGAGGCGCCGGAACGCGTCGGGCGATGGCCTGAAGCCGTTCGGAAACTGGGCGAGCACGGCGGCAAGCTTGCCGGATGCGCGGATCGATTCAAGCGACGCGAGGAACCGCTGCGCTTCGTCCTCATCCGGCGTCGTACCAGCCGGTGAATGAGTCACACCACCCGGCGCCTTCACCGTGAATCGAAATCCGGCAGGCGTGCGCCGGTCCAGCCGCTCGAACATCGACGGCGCCGGAACGGCGTAGTACGTGCTGTCGATCTCGACCGCGTCGAATATCTGCGCGTAGTAGGAGATGTAATCGGTTTGGACGAGCCCGCGCGGATAAAACGGGCCCACCCATTCGCGATACGAAAAACCGCACGTGCCGACGCGGATCATTCTGCTGGATTACGCGGGGCTCTAGCGAAAAACTCCAGAATCGCGCGAATTTTGCGATTCTTTCGTCAGCGGGATCTAACCGCAGCGCCGTCGAGCAGTCCTTGCATTTCGCGAACGTGGGTGACGAAAGCGTCGCGTCCGGCCTTCAACAGCCGAAAACGCGTCTGGGGCTTCCGGTCTACGAATTTCTTCTCTTCGAGCACGTATCCGGCGTCGACCAGCTTTGCGAGGTGCGCCCCGAGGTTTCCGTTGGTGCTCTGCGTGGCGCGCAACAGTTCGTTGAACGACACCCATTCCGCACCGAGCAATTCCGCGATTATCGCGAGACGGACTTTGGACAACAACAGCTCGTCCATGGTGCGTTCAGTCGCGCGCGAGCATGGTCGCGAGTCCGAAGCCGCTATAACCCACCAGCATGCCGGCAGCAAGCACGTAACCTGGTACGTGGGGCATGAAGCTGGCGGCCACCAACGATGCGATAAGGATGACGGCGCCGACCGCCGCGCGACGATTGCCGTGGATCGCGATGTACGCGGTCACGATTGCCGCGGCGATAGTCCACAGCGCGGCCGCGGACCAGCCGCTGAATATGTTGAAGGCGGCGCTCGATGCGACGGCCGTGATGCCGAACACGAGCCACAACACGTTTAAGTATTCGTATTGAGCGCGCGACATTCGCTTGCTGTGACTCGAAAGGCCGCGAACGCGGATGATCGTGTACACGATGGCGAGCGCGAACGCGAGCGCCACGGCCGCGTACCACGCGACGCCGATGCGGCTCTCAGCGCCCAACTGAAAGACGACGTCCAACGATCCCGACGCGATGCCCCAGACTAAAAAGATGTCGCCGCCGACGAAGACGGTCTGGTCGGCTTGGGATAACACCCGGTCGACGATTTCGAGATGTTCGCGGGCTTCGGAGGTCTCCATTATCGTCCCATTTCCCAGATTAGTCTACAAAATAGACTAATCTGTATTATAGCTGGGCCAGGGCGGACCTGTCAAGGCGTTCGGCCAAGTCGGCGCGCATGAGCGTCAAAGCGTATGGCATCAATCACGTCGCGATCGAGGTGACCGATATCGGCAAAGCGGTAGCTTTCTACGAAGATGTGTTCGCGTTGGAGAAAAAGGATGACGGCGAAGGCGACGCGTTCTTTCAGATCGGCGAGCATCAATTCTTAGCGATGTTCGAGGTCGACAAGATGTCCGCCGACAGGACGCGGCACTTCGGGATCATCGTGCGGGATGAGGCCCAGATCGCCGAAGTGCGCGAGAAGATCGTGAAGAAATACGGCTTGAAACTCATCCCCGGGTTTCGTTGCGATTTCCACGATCCATTCGGCAACCGCATCCAAGTCGTCGACCTTCACGATGAATCGCTGGTGTGGATGCTGCCGTATCGAGAAGTCCAAGACGCAGGCATTAGATTCTCCGCGTAGTTCGTATCGCCGGGAGGGCAGACATGGCCGACGTCATCCATCAAGAGATCGATTTCAAGGCGAGCCCAACGCGCATCTACGAAGCGTTGATGGATTCACAACAGCATGCCGATTTCACCGCCAACGGTGCGGCAGACATCAGTCGCGAGCCGGGCGGAACGTTCACATGCCACGGCGGCGCGATTTCCGGCAGAAATATCGAGCTCGTCCCCGGCAAACGCATCGTGCAGGCGTGGCGCGTGGCCAACTGGGATGAGGGGATTTACTCGATCGTCAAGTTCGAATTGAAAGACTATGATGGCGGGACTCGCATCGTTCTCGATCATGCCGGATTTCCGGATGGTGACGCCGAGCATCTCGGAGAGGGCTGGCACGCACGATACTGGGAACCGCTTCGCAAGTACTTGGTCTGATGGATGCGCGCTTAGATGCCCTTGAAGCCGTAGCGGCGCAATATCGCCTGGGCCCGTGCGCTTATTAGAAACGCCACGAATTTCGCCGCAAGGTCCGCATTGGCGCTCCCCTTGATGGCCGCCGCCGGATAGTTCACCGGTTGCTGGTCGTACGTCGGGATGACGATGGTGCGGATCGTGCCTCGCTTTGCGGTAGTGGCGTCGGACACGTAGACGATCCCCGCGTCCACTTCGTTCAATTCCACTTTTTCCAAGACGCCTTCGACGTTGATCTCTTGCGTCGCGATATTCGCGGGGATGTTCATCGCTTTCAGTGCATCCATCGCGTAGTGGCCGCATGGCGCGCTGACCACGCACACCGCCACTTTGACATCGGGCGAAGCCAAGTCCGCAGCGATTTTGACCGGCGACGAGTACGGCGTCACTATCGTGAGCGCATTGTGCGCGAACACGGTCGACGGCCCGGCGAATCCAGCGGATTGGGCGGCGGTCATGTTCTTCGTGTCGGCGCTCGCAAAGACATCGGCTTTGGCGCCTTGCTCTATCTGCGTGACCAACACTTGACTGCCGTCGAAGTCGAACGAAACGGCGACGCCCGGATTTGCCGCTTCAAAAGCGTGGCCGATGGCGGGCATCGCCACGTGCAACGACGCAGCCGCGAAAACCGTCAGCGTCACATTGAGAAGCATCATGACGCGTTGGTTCTGCGCCGGTACCGAGCCGTCCATTGTGCGGAGCGCACAACTATTATCTCGCCCCAACGCTTTGCAGTTGCCGCTGCCCGAGCGGCGAAGTCTTGATGATGGATAAATACTTCAACCTGCGCTTGGCGGCAGTGTGCTTCGTCAGCGCCACACTCTCTGCGTGCTCCGTACAAGCGCAATCCGTACTAGGGCAAGCGAATGTAGAGTTCACACACCTGGGTTACACTTTTAGGGAAATAAGAGAGCCTTCCGGAATGGTGGTTGTGTGGCAACTACCAGAGGAGGGCTCTCATGCATTGTACCACGCATTTTTCACCGGAGAAAGTCCGCGCGCAAGTCGTCGCAGCCGTTAGGTCTGGGCAGAGGCAATCAGCTGTCTCGCGAATCTTCGGCGTTTCACGCCGGATGATCGCTCGCTGGCTCAAGAGATTGAGTATGGAGACGGCGTCGTCGCGGCCCAAGCGTCAACCACGCAAGAGCTCACCGGAGCTCGAAGAACAGGTCCGGCAACTGCGCGAGGTGCACCGGATGGGCCCATGGCAGATAGCACATCGGCTTGGCAAGCCAAAGTCGACGGTCTACAAGATCCTCGTTCGCCTCGGGATCAACAAGCTCGCACCGGTAGAACAGTTGCCGACGGCCGGCCCGCGCTACGAGTACGACAAACCCGGTGGCCTCGTCCACATGGAC
>DATCBN010000021.1 GCA_036511855.1 Candidatus Eremiobacteraceae bacterium
CCCTGTCAACGGATCACCGTAGTAGCCGCCCTCGAAGAACTGGAACTGCGGCGAGATGGCCCATTTGTCGTGCTTGAGGTTCAGCACGACCGTAGCACTCAATGGGGTTTCGTACGAGCCTACTGCCGCTTCGACGGCGCCGGGTATCTGAGTGAACGGCAAGTACGCTCCGCCCAGGTCGAACAGCGGCCGGGCAGGTGCGTTGTAGTATGGGTTGGCGACCCCGTTCAATTCCGTCGCCACGGAATTGACGCCGCCGAAGCTGCCGCATGGCGCATTTGGATTAGTCGAGGGCGCTGCGCCGGCGCATGCCTTTGTGAACGAGTTGTATTGCTGGATGGCGACATTCACCGTACTGAGCACGCTGCCGCCATTCTGCGTCGGACTGTATTTGATCAAGCTGCGTGTGAACGTCAGCGAGAACAGTCCGGACAACCCGTTGTGGTTGAAGTCGCCCTTCGTCAGTTCGAACTCGACGCCGTCGGACGTCTGGCGGCCGACGTTGAGTCCGGAGATGAAGCCCGTCTTCTGGTTGAGGAAGAAGTTCTGGATCTGATCTTTCGTCTGGCGTAAGAACGGCGTCATCTTGAAGCTCATGTCGCCGGACTGGTGCTCCCACGAGAAGTCGTAGTTGTTCGATGTCGGTGGCCGCACCGCGTGTGTCGTCGTCGTGAAACCGATCGGCCAGAAATTGACCGCGTCGTAGGAAGCTAGGTCCTGTTGCAGCAGGTTGTACTGTTCGAACGCGGTGTTCGGCGCCTGGGTGTACTTGCCGTAGCTGAAGCGCAGCACGTTGTTCGGATTGAGCGTGTACGTGCCCCCGATGCGCGGCTCGAACTCGTTGTACGATGTGGTGTCGTTCGGCAGATTCTTGATGATCGACGCCACCGATTGGACGCCGTTCACCATCGGACAGGGCTGACTCACGCCGCCGTCATTGGCGGTATTGTAGAACGGCACCTGACCGGCGCCGGGGACGACGCAATACGAGCTGTTGAACGCATTGAACCAGAAGTCGCGCGCCGGTCCGCCGGTATCCGACAGTTTGTAGCGGAAGCTGTCCATACGTACGCCGATGTTGAACAGCAGCTGCGATGTGGGTTTCCACTGGTCTGTCAGTGAGGCGGACAAAAACGTCGGCTTGGCTTGATTGCCGCCGCCGTACCGGCCGTTTTCCGCTGCGAACCATTCGCATGGACCGCTGCCGCACGAATCGGGCAACGTCAGATTCGCCGCGCCGTTCGCCGCATCGGACAGACCGACGGTGGCTGCGTTGCCGCTATAGCAACTCACGGCCTCGCCCGCCGGCGTGTAGCAAATGCCCGAACGCGGCGCGTTCTTGTTGACCGCGTACAGGAACGAGTCGGCCCCCGTGTTGCGATTGATGCCGACCAACTCGTTGATCATCGTGTCGTCGTTAGCGCGGTAGTCGTTGGCAAACGTGTCACCGACTTCGAGGTTTATGAGGTTCTTGTCGTTGATCTGGTTCGCGTACGACGCGCTGACGCCGTTGGTCATCGTCTGCACGTAGTAGTTGAGCGGGCAGTAGCCGACGAAGGTGGTCCAGCCCGTGTTCGGACACGTCTGCGGCCACAACGAGTAGTTGTTGTAGGCGTAGATTCTGAAGTACGAAGAAGTGCCGATGTTCTTCTGGTACTGCAGCTTGATGATCGAATTGGGGTTGGCCGTGCCGTCGCGCTGGTTGGGATCGATGTTCGCGAAGGTTCCCAAAAGGGCCGAATACGGCGACCGATGCGTGCTGTTCGGATTGTACGCGAAGTTCACAGGGTTGACCATGCCTTGCAGCTGATCGGCCGTCACGCCCGAGCCGAGCACGCCGCCGACTCGGCCCATGTACTGGTAGCCGAGGCCAGGGCCACTCGCGTAGCCGAACACGGGCGCTCCGTTGTTGAGGGTCTGCTGCAGACCGGGAACGGTGACGCCCCAGTCGGAAGCCGAACCATAGTACGTGTTGTGCAGATACGAGTTGTCGTACAGCAGTTGGATGTCGTCCTTGCCCGCGTCGTTCCTATGCGGCACGCCGAAGTGCAGGTTGACGACGTTTTCGTAGTCCCAGACGTCCGAGACGTTCAAGCTGTCCACCGGCGAGGCAAGCGCGATGCCGCCAGGACCGATGTGCGTCGAATAGCATGACTCGAAGTTCAAGTCGGTGCTATTGTGCGGACACGGCAAGCGGTTTGACGGCGTTCCCCACAAGTTCTGTAGGCTGGCCCCGTTGTTCTCATCGAAGTAACGGAACGACTGGTGATAGCCGCCGACGCCCACGAAGTACGTGAAGTTGCGATCCGGTGTGGCGCCGCCGATCTCAAGGCTGGCTTTGTTGTAGAGCGCGGGCCCGCCCATGCCGAGGCTCAATTCGCCATAGCCCGGATACGTGCCATTGCGGATGACCTGGTTGATGTAGCCGGCCAAGCCTTGCGACTCGGAGCTGGCAGGCGCTGCGCCCGTGTAGACTTGCAGCTCCTGTTGGCCGAGCGCGGAGGCGGTCGACGTGGGATAGTTATCGTACGAGCGCAGGACGGGTACACCGTCGAACTCGTAGCCGACTTGGTCGAAGTCGCCGCCGCGGATGTGGATGGTTTGGAACCAACCGCTCTGTCCGGCTGGAACCACGACGCCGGGCGTTGATGCGATGGCGCCGTATGCGGCATCGAGACTGCCGCCGCCGCCGAGCGATGCGACTTTGGCTTGCGTGGCCGCACTGACCGAGTAGACGTCGGACGTCGTTCCGGCCTTCACAAGCGCACTAGCTGCAGTGGTCGTGACATGTCCGAGGACTTTGGCGGACGCTTGCATCGTCAGTTTCACGACCTGAGTATTGTCTGCGAAAACCGAGATGCCGGGTTGCGCTGTCGTGTCGTATCCGTCCTTGCTTCCCGTGACTTCATACGTGTCCGGCGTGAGCGAGACGAATGAGAAATGTCCTGAACTGCCGGTTATGGTCGAAACAGACTCGGATGGTGACGCTGCCGTGATCTTCACGCCTGCTAACGGTGTGCCGTCCTGCAACGTCACACTACCGTTGAGCGCTCCGGTCGTGCCGGCCAGAACCAACGTTCCCTGACCGGCGACGGCGATCGCCGCGAGTATCGCTACCGCTAAGAATCTTAGCTTTGGTAACATATGATAGACCTCCAGACATCGAAGAAAATCTTCGATGGCCTTTTCTTAAATGTACGAGCATCGGTTATCCCCGTCCGCGGCATAGCGGCGACATACTAATGGCAGGACGGCGGCAAGACTCAAATAGAGCCGTCGATGACAGTTGGACGCGAGTGCCATGGAAGTTTTAGTAAAACGCGGTGTGCGCCGGATTCAGCTTGGAATTCGCGGGCGCGGCTGTCTCGCGTTATCCTTGCGGACAGAGTTCGCGCACGAGGTAACCGCGTCCGTACACCACCGCAAGTTCTGCCTTGGCGCCGGCTGCGCGTAATTTGCGCCGCATGTTATATATGTGAACGCTGAGCAGGCTGGCCGATTTCGAATCGGGAGCGCCGCCAAGCGCCGCGAAGCAGCGCTTGTGCGTGACGACCGCACCGGGTTTTTCAAAGAGCGCCCGCGCAAGCGCAAATTCTTTTGAACCAATAGAAATCAGCACATCGTCGACAGTCAGCGCGGCGAGTTGCGGATAGAGCGTGACGTTCGCGACTCTGCGTGCTTCGGCAGGCGACGCTGCCATCGCGCGCAGCGGCCGATCGCCGAGATCGCCGTCGATTTTCGTGCCCGCCGCGAGCCGCATTTCGATTTCCTCCGGATGATAGAGCATGACGCGTATGCTCGGTCCGTTTGGCGGCCTACGGGCTCGTCCTGCGCACTGTCACCGATGCGGCATATCTTGGGCACATGTGAGAGGGCGACGTCACTTTCGAAGTGGGATGAGTATTTCAAGCCGGCCATCGCGAAGATAGATCCCAGCCCAAATGATCACTGCGAAGATGCCCGGGAAGAGAACCTCAAACGGTGGATGACTGATGCGCAAGTTAGAAGCGATAGCGCCGCCGAGGTAGCCGGTCTCGATCGAGGTTGACGGGATATCCAAGCGGCGCCATCGCCGCTAGAACCGCCGGTACGAGAAGCACTTTGATCGTGCCGTCAAACAGCAAGAATATCACGGCGATGATCGTGAGGATCTAGAAGCAAGTGTAGGAGGGCAAAGCCGTATTCGGGTGAGCCGTACTAGGGTGAGCCGTACTAGGGCAAGCATCGCTTGCCCAATTGGGTGAGCGGTGCTCACCCTAGTACACGATGCTAACCCTCCTAAGGAGCGACCGGGCAAGCCCGGCGCGATCGTCGAGCGGGATTCCTGGTCCAAGCGCGCATTCCCGTCGCGTGCCCAACGGCGCGCGCCGCTGGCTTACGAAGACTTGAGCGTTGTCGTCGCGGTCGTCTTGAACGAGCCCATGTGGCCTTGCATCGTCCGCGAGAATTTCTGATCGAACTCAATCAGCCGATTGCCGACGAGCGATTCGGTGATGTCGACGGTGACGTCCGCCGTGCGGTCGCCTCGGGGAGTGGAAAAGGTCTCGGTCCCGTTGCCTGTCGCGTGGAGTTGAATGGAGTCACCCGATGCGGTTGACACAACGGTCTTGACATTGATGGAGTTGACCGTACCCGAAGCATCGACCGTTTGGATGCTCGTCTGCCACGAATCGCCTGCTTTGACGCTGGCAGATTCGCCGGCCGCGATCGATGCGGCGTTATCGAATGCCACGATATATGGATCTGGCGGAGAGCCCGCATCTACGGTCTGGCCGGAGACGCTGTGCGATGCGCTGCTCGAGTCGGCCACGCCGGTCAGAGTTATCGCCGCATCGGCGAGGTCGGTTCGTTTGACCACCATGTTCCCGCTTTCGTCCTGAGGGCCGTGGCCGGAACCCGGGCCATGATTGTGCGCGCCCGCAGGCACGTCGAAGTGCATCGAGACCGCGAACGCCTGGCTCGAACCGTTTGGCGGAAGGACGCGGAGCGATTGCGACGTTGTCGGAGCAGCGACGACGGCAGCCGAGAGAACGAGAGAAATGATTGCGGAGGATAAGACGATCGTCAACGGCGACGGATGAAGTGGGCGACGGACACGCATTTTCTGCGAGCTCCTTTCATTTGCACCGGCCTAGATACCACGCCATTGTAAGACCGCTTACTGTGAGTGCGTTGCGAACGATTGTTTGGCCGATCGCGCCATAGCGCCGTTCTAGCATTGCTCGAAGTTGTAATTGTGTTTACGAATATGACTTGCTTTTAACAAGTACAGGAGTTATAATAAGTCATGAGCGAGGCACATCACGAGCGATGTCCCGCACGTTGCCCATATTTCTCGGAGGCCCACATGCCCGCGGGTCTACCGGCACGGAAACGATTCGGCGGTTCGACCGGTACATGCAACTAGCTAGGCTCGGAGAAAACTGTCCGTCCACGTCGAGATCAAGCGTCTTAGAGATTGAACACCAACCACAAGGATTGAATGCAATGATGAACATCGAAGTAACACAACTAGGAAATGCGACCGATGCCCGGGTGGCACTGGTCGGCGATCTGGACGACGCGGGCGGCAAGTACGCGCGTCGCCGGCTCGCGCGCGAAGTCGAGTCGGGCAACATAAACCTGATGATCGACCTCGATCGCGTCGGCGCCCTCGACTCGAGCGGTTTGGCGGCGCTTATCGCCACATTACGCCGCGCGCGCGACCACGGCGGAAATGTGCGGGTGCAGGCGACGCAACCGCACATCCGCCGCGTGATGGAATTGACCGGGCTCTCACGCGTGTTCCGTCTCACGACGGGAGAATTGACGGCGAGCGCGCCTGCGGCCTGATTGAAATCGGACTCAGCGATCGCTGTGCAGCTGTCGCTGGATCTGATACCAACTGTGTGGGGTGATCCCCGAATCGCCACGAAACGGATAGTCGAGTTCGGCGACGAGCACAAGAATCAGGGCGATCGCGGCCGTGAGCGCCACGGTCATCAAGATTTGGATCTTGATGTTCTCAAGCCCGAAAAGATACGTGAAGCCGATCGTTATCGCCGCGAAGGCGAATAACGTGCACCATAGGATACCCGGAATCCCCGTCTCGTTATCGTGAAGCCGTTGCCGGCGCGCGTCCAGGAGCGCGTCGGCCCGGTCGAGCGCCTTCGCCTGTACGGCCTGCTGAGCCGCGTTTCGCGGTGCGAACGTCGCCACTTGGTGCAACACGTCGTGCGAGATCTGTTGCGCCTCCGGACTCCAAGCCCCGTGCTGCATCGCCGGCCATTCGTCGTAGATCATCACGTTGATGTAGCGATCGAGTTCGCTCTTGAGCTTGGGTCCGATCGGCGCCGGCAGCGTGTCCGCAAGGCGATGCAGATCGGAGGCGGCCGCCGCTTCGGACGACGTGACGTTGTCTGACATTTCATACTGCTGCCAGACGCCGACGACCACGAACGAAAGCAGCACCGCATAGGCCGTTCCGATGATACCGAGGATGAATCCGGCGACATCGTTGTTCTTTATTATGTCTCGCGCCGGCACGATGCGTCGTACGGCCCAATGACCAAGCGCAGCGATGCCGGACATCCCGCCGATGAGAAGTACGGAAAACAGCCAGGTCGGCATGGAATAAATCCACAACACGGCGGCGCCATTCAACCCAAGCGCTCGTAAGCCCCCTCCGCACGCAAAAGAGCGCCGGCGGCCGGATTAACCGGTGCCGGCGCCTCTTGTTGTTGGCGTGGGATCCGATGAGGGTCGCTTGTCGCTAAGGGATGTCCACCTGCCCGGTCTTGACTGTGAGGGCCACATCCGCCACGGGATCGGTAAGGCTGCCGACCGCTTTCGCGTGCGCATCCTTCGACGAGAGATCGTCATTCACGGCCGACAAGATCTTCGCTGCCTCCGCCGGGTCCGTCTGGGTGATCGCAGCCATGATCTGTTGGGCGTCATTGTCTAGCGTTTGCGAATAATCGTCCGGACAACGTCGACCCGAGCTTACCCATTTCGAAGTAAGATCCGTGACGGCGTTCGCGATGCTGGCCGGCGACGGATCGCTTGAGTGGGCACGCGCATAACTCGTCTTCATAGCACTGACGGCCGCGTTCAGGTCGGCGAACGCGGTTACAGAATCGACCGCCCCAGAACTACTGTCTGCAGAGGCGCCCGCGGCTGAGACGATGACCGCGCCGAAGATGGCTGCCGCCGAAAACAAGGACGACACAAACCATGTCCTGCGCGCGGTTTTGGTGGAGCTCATAGTTCCCTCCCGAATTGCGTTGCATGCATATCATACCGTCGGCATTGCTTTCGCAAGTCGGATTGACGTTTCCGGTGGAGTCGCCCCTATAGGGCATTAAAGTGGCAGTAGATCGCCAATCGCGCGATCAAGCGGGGTAGCAGCAATTTTAAAAGCGTTACTCGGCCGCGCTACTTCACTATCCGGCGAGGGATCACATGAGCGGATTCATCGGCGTGCCGGCATGCGGGCGCTGACGACAGGGACCATCCACACGGCGTACGCATGAGGATCTCGCACGTTCGAGATCATCTTATCGAAATACTCGATCGCCGACTCGCGCGAAAACCGGGTCAACTCGCCGATCGAGTCGACATAGCCGTCGCGCCAAGCTTCGAGGATATTCGCGAAGAGGTCGCGCGATCGCAGCGTATCGACGATGACGTAGTCTACCGTGATCTCCTCAAGGTTCATCCGCGTGAGAATTCCGAAGATGTTCCGCCCGATGAAGAGATCTGTTTCGGTGGCGGCCCCGAATGCAGCCGGAGCTTCGTGCCAGAATTCTCTGGGGTCGGGTGCGCTTCGCTGAAAGTGCAACATCCCATAGTCCTCGGGAATGAGATGGATATAGCCACCTGGGCGCGTCACGCGCGCGAGTTCCGCGAGAACGCGATCAGGATGAGGAATCGCATGAAGCACGTGGCGGCAAGTGGTGAGATCAAAGCTGGCATCTTTGACATCGAGCGCGTACACACTTTGATGTTCGAATCCCACACGCGCGCCGAGCGCCGCGTATCGCGACCGAGCGAGATCCAGATGGGCGTCGATGATATCGACACCAAGCACGCGCGCGCCCGGAAAGAGCTGCGCTAGGCGGGATGTGATTTCTCCGGTGCCGCAACCCGCGTCAAGTATGCTGGCGTCATCAGGCAGTGCGTAACGGCTAAATAGAGGCGCTTCCTGCGGCCAAATGGCTTTCGCCTGCGCGTCCAGATTGCGCACCATCGATTCGTCGGCCATCTGCTTGGCTTGTGGGTTCAGGTCACTCATGCAGCGTTACTCCAAAGGCTTGTCGCGTGAGGCTTCGAACTCATTGACTGTGGGGGTCTCAAACCATCGGCCCTCATTTCGGTGCATCGCCGCCCGAATCCGTGATTGTCCATCGAGGTGCATCAGATCATGCAGATCACGATCGCGGAGCAAAGGGTGCTGCGTTTCGAGCCCGCATTTTCGGCCGCTGAGGCGCGCGGCCGCGCGATGGCGCACAAGGCAGCCGCATTCGGCACGCTCTCCCGCCTGTTCAGCCGACCGAAAGACGATGAGGTCGTGCTGGAGGAATCGGGCATGAGATACGAGCCGCTCTGGCATGCGAGGGCGCATCTTCATTTCGTCTACGACCGGCGCGAGACATATCGGATCTCGCCAAAAGGGCAATACGTCAAATCGATCACGATCGGCGTCGATGCCTATTCGATAGATTCCACGAAACAAAATGCGGTCGATATTCGCGCCGTGGAGCATTGCGAGCGCGACGAACGAAAAGAGCTGTGGCTCGACGCGGTCACCAACAAAGCCGTCGATTCGCAATCGTATGCCAAGGCCAATGGGGTCGACATCGAGCTCGGCGCGCTCGCATCGGACGGGTCTCGAATAGTCGAGCCGACGGTGCGAGCATCCGGCGCCATCCGGACGCTGCTCGGAGACGACTTTCGGCCGACCGAGGCCGACAATGTCCAGGACGAAACCATTGAGGTCGAATGCATCGATCTTTGTCTGCGGCCGGCGTACGGTTACAAGTATGTCTGGGCCGCGAAGAACAAGACCGCCGAAATCGCGATCGACGGCGTTACCGGCGAGATCCGGTCCGAATCGTCAAATTCGCTTTCGGCCGTCGGCAAGCTGCTCCAACCCGAGACGCTTTTCGACATCGGAGCGGAGACGCTCAATCTCGTCGTGCCCGGCGGTGCGATAGTCCTCAAAGTCGCGCGCGCGATCGCCGACAAGCGAGGTTGACACCGGGGCTGGCGGAGGATCCGTCGACCAAGCCCGAGCTGGCGCATTAGGGTTGTGCTGTCGAAGTACGACCGGATCGACGTTCTTGCCGGTCGGGAGAAAATCGGTATCCGGAGTCTTCAGCGTGCCGTTGTTCGCGACGACATCCGCAGTAGGTCGTGCCGAGCGGATCGTTCACGATTTCGCCATCTTCGGCGAACCGCGATCTCTTCATTGGAAAGTCTGACCTCTGTCGAGATGCGTCTACTCCTGTTTCTAAAACTCGGCAGCGACGTAGTGCAAACATGCGAGGCCGCTCATCGGATGAGTGTTCCGGACGAAGCGCAAAGGTGCCCGAACGGCGCTTTGAGTACTAGGACGAGAGCATCGGAGGTACCTGACATTCGAGTGGACCGCTTTGCGGAGTAACTTGGCCGCTGCACTTATAGGGGCGCTCGTATTGTTCACGAGGCAGAGTCCGGCACTCGCAGGACCCCCATTTGAAACCGACGACCCTGAGCCGGTGGAGTGTCATCACGTCGAGATAGACGTCGCGCAGGCGCGGCAAGGCGAGCCGGCTTCAAGCGGCTACCTGTGGGAAGTCGACTATGGGCCCACCCAAAACGTTGAAACATCCATCGGCGGACAACCCGGTGAAGTCGAGGTCGGGAGCGCGATTCGTTTCGTTCCAGAAACGGTCAAGACGCCGCAGGTGGGACTCTTGCCTGCGATCGTCATCAAGAACGACGGAAAAAAGGAAGCATTTTTGCCTTTTTGGGCTCAAAAGACGATCAAGAACTGGACCTACTTCGGCGGCGGCGGCGTGTCGCACGGCGCTGAATTCACCGGAGTTTCGGCTATGCGCAATTTTCAATCGGGATCAAGTTTCGGGCTCGAGCTCTACCATGAAAATCAGCGTGATCCCACCATCTCGGCGGCGCCTCGCGTCGGGCTCGCCTGGATCGATAAACTCGGGCCCTCGCAGGCGTTGATGATCTGGGGAGGCCGTCCGCTGGAGCGCGGATCGAACTACCTTTTCTACATCGGCTTTCAAGCCGTACTATCGCCCGCGCATCAAGCCTCCAATTGTCACGATTCGAAGTAGTTGAAAGCAATCATGACTGAACCAAAATTGGATGTCGCGCGAAGCGCGCTGCTGGTGATGGATTTCCAGACTTCGATCGTGGAGCGGTTTCCGGCCGGTCAGGACGAATTACTCGCAGCGACGGCCGAGACCATCGCTGCCGCGCGTCGAAGCAAGATGCGTGTGATGTACGTCGTCGTCGGATTTCGCCCGGGGTCCCCTGAAATCAGCGCGCGCAATAAAAATTTCAGCGCGATCAAGAAATCGGGCGGACTTTCCACCGACATTCATCCTCGCGTAGCGCCGGCCGCTGATGACGTGATCATCACGAAGCATCGGGTCGGCGCTTTTCTCGGCACGGATCTCGATATGATCCTGCGCGCCAACGATATCGAAACGCTCGTGCTTTGCGGCATTTCCACCAGCGGCGTCGTCTTGTCGACGCTGCGCTATGCGGCCGATGCGGACTATCGCATCGTCGTCCTGCGCGATTGCTGCTCCGACTCGGACATCGAGATGCACACGTGTTTGTTGGAAAAGGTCTTTCCACGTCAGGCGGCGGTCGTCAACTCCACCGAGTTCATCCAAGGGTTGGCGTGACTAGCGTGACTGCGCCGGCCCCTGGTCCTTCAGAAACGTGCCCTCTCGCAGTTCTGTGAACGCTTCGCGAAGCTGTTCTTGCGTGTTCATCACGATCGGCCCATACCACGCCACCGGCTCGCCAAGCGGCTTTCCCGAGACGAGCAGAAACCGGACGCCGTCCTGGCCGGCCTGCACCATGACCTCGTCGCCCTGATCGAAGAGCACCAACGATCGGTTCTCGGCTAGTGCGGGCGGAGCGGTATCGAGCCAGCCGTCCGATTCGGTCGGTACTTCAAGCGGGTCGGACGCATTGGAGAATTTCGCGTCGCCGGCCACGACATATGCAAACGCGTGGTGCGTCGTCTGAACCGGCAGCGTCTTTCTGCGGCCTGGAGGCACGGTGACATCGAGGTAGATGGGGTCGATGGCGACGTCAGCCACCGGGCCGGTTTTTCCCCAAAACTCTCCGCACACGATGCGGACGTGCGTGCCGTCGTCGTCTTGCACCTCGGGGATGTCGCGCGATACGACTTCCTGATACCTGGGTGCGGTCATCTTGCGTGATGCCGGAAGATTTGCCCAGAGTTGGAATCCATGCATGCGTCCGGTCGCGTCGCCCTTGGGCATCTCTTGATGGATGATGCCGCGGCCCGCGGTCATCCACTGCACGTCGCCCGACGAGATCGTGCCGCTGTGCCCGATGCTGTCGCCGTGTTGGACGGTTCCCGCAAGGACGTAGGTGATTGTTTCGATGCCGCGATGCGGGTGCCACGGAAAACCGGGCAGGTAGTCCTCGGGCACATCGTTGCGGAAGTCGTCGAGCAGCAGAAACGGGTCGAAGTCGGACGTGTTATCAAATCCAAACGCACGCCGCAAGTGCACGCCGGCGCCTTCCAGCGTCGGTTTAGACTTGATGAGCCGTTTGATCGGTCGCACTGACATAACGTAGCCTCCGCTATCTCGCCGGCTCGTAGGATAGCAAGACCTTTCCGTTCTTGAAAGTCCTTGTCCCCACGAGTGTAAGGATTAGTCTCTCTTGCACGCCCTCGAACATTGTCCGCCCCGTGCCGAGGACCACGGGGTCCACCACCATTTGGTATTCGTCGATAAGACCTGCCGCCGCTAAATGCGAGACGACGCTGCCGCTTCCGAAGATCGCCATACCGGGTCCCGGCTCGTCCTTCAGTTTGCGAGTTACGGGGACGATGTCGCTCGTGATCAGTCTTGTGTTGTTCCACGATGCCTGATCAAGGGTTCTGGAGAACACGACTTTCGGCATGTTGTTCATTCGCTCTGCTACGATCGGATCGTGTTGGCCCGCGATCGCCGTCGGCCAATAGCTTGCCATGAGTTCGTACGTGATCCTGCCGAACAATAGTTGGCCTCCGCCCTTCGCGTTTTCTTCGACAAACGCAGAATACTCAACATCGTCGGTCCCACTATGCGCCCAGCTGAAGTCGCCGTTTGCGCCGACGAAATAACCGTCGAGCGTCACGTGATTGAACACGGTCAGCTTTCGCACGATTCCACCCGTCCTATCTGGCCACGACCGCAGCGATCACTTGCCGAACGGCTCGCCGGATTCGTATTCCTTCAATAGCTGCGTCTGTGCGGCCGTCGCGTCTTTACGCGGCGAAATCGCGTACGATGGTTCGCGATCCTGCCCGAGCGTGACGGTGAGCGAAACGGTCCGGCCATCGCGCAATACGGTCGCGGGCAAGCGATCGCCCGGTCGATGCATCGCCAAGATGCTGGGCAGACTTGCCTGTGTGACACCAAGGCCGCCAAGATTTTGCAGCACATCAAATTGCTGGAGACCGGATCTATCCGCGGCCCCGCCCGGCAAGACGCGCGTGAACATGACGACATCCGGATTGAGCGTGGGATAGCCATAGTTAAGCTTACCCGCACGGGGTCGATATCCGACACCCGCCGGCGCCCCGATCTCCGCCCAGTCGGCGTCAAGCGACGCGGTGCCGGATTTCGGCATCGTTTTGACGAGCTTCAGGCCTGCATATTGAAGATAGGTGTTCCAATCGGGCAGCGTCGTGGTATCCCACCACGTGTGGAAAAACGAAGCGGCGTCCGAGTCGCCGGTCGCCTTTTCGATGATCGAGGGCAACGCGTCATCGGCGTAGGTGCCGCCGGTCGACTGGAACTGGTTGAGAGACTTGGCTTCCCAGTCGGCGAAAAGGTAGCGAAGCACGTCGTCGAGACTGTGGACGTTGTTTGTGTCGTGCCTGATCTTGAGATCGAGCATGAACGCCATGACCGCCGCGCCATCGTAGTAGTCGCCGCCGGGAATATATGGATCGTCGCTGCTCCACCACGTGTTCCATGAAAGATCGCCGAGTGAGAAGAGGCGGCGTCCCGGCGAATTCTCTTCGGTATCGATGTCATCGGCGAACTGTTCCCATGTCGCCGGCGCGGCCGAAAAACCGGAACGCAACCCGTGGACGTAGGTGTAGTATTCGGTGAAGCCCTCGGCGACATCCAGCCGCCGCGTGTGCACTTCCTGATCGTAGCGGAAAGGCCCGAGCACCACCGGCCGGATGCGCTTCACGTTCCAGGAATGAAAGTGTTCGTGCGCGAGGACGAGCGCGAAGTAGTTCCAGTTCGATCCACCAAAGGCGCCGTTGGTTGAATCGTGCGGTTTTTCCCAACCAAACGCGCTGATGCCCGAAAGGGTCGAGTTGAGGTGCTCCATGCCGCCGCCGCCGCCGGCGAGGAAGATCGCCCAATATTCCTTGTAGCCGGCGTGGCCCATCATCTTGACCTCGCTGCCGATGATCTGCCGTGCGATCGGTGCGAGTTTGTTGACGTCGTAGTTTCCCACGCCTTCGACGACGAGGTGGTACGGCACGTCGTTGACGGTGAAGGTCGCGACGTTCAAGTGCGGGCTCAAGATCGTCGGACAGTCGACGAGCACGTCGTACGAAGGCGCCGTGTATTCATCGGGGCCGGTTCTCATGGCGAGAAGTCCGCTCTCGAGTTGCCAACCAGCGGGGCCGTGAACGGCGAGCGACACAGGGCCCGGCGCCGGATATCCGTCGTCGTTCTGCAGATACATCAACGACTCGGCGCCGTTGAAGAGCGCTCGTTCGGCGGAGAGTTGCGTGCCGATGTCGGCCCGCCGATTCGCGTACAGATCGTAGTGAACGGTGAAGCCGCCCACGCCCGTGGTATCGAGATGGTAAGCGGATTGGCCGTCGCGACGCCACTGGATAGCGTGGCCGTTCGCGTCCGATGCATCAAACGTCAGCACATTGCGGCCATATTGATCGTCGCTGTAATATCCGGGAATCCAGATCGGCATGCGAACGGTAGAAGAAGGGCGAGCCAAATCGCTCACGCGCATCGTCACGTGGAAGATGTGATCCGTTGGATTGGTCAGGCTGATGTCATAAGCGACGTGCGCTGAATCGGCGAGGGCCGGAATGCACGCAACGACGATCGCGACCTGAACTATGAAAGTTGCGAATACGAAGCGTGAAAATGAACGCATCAATATTGCTCCCGAAAAGTCAAATGTCGAATGTTTGCAAACGTTTCAGCGGGGGCTCGTTGGTTGGGGCCGGTAAACCAAGCCGATCGCGACGCCGGACAAGGTCCACCCGACGAGCTCACCAAGGGCCTGAATGAGCGCGAGATCTTGACCGATGTTGAGGATGACGTAGTCGTGAACGACGCTCGCGCAGACCACGAACAGGCCGATCAACGCGCCGAATCGCAAGCCCTCTGCGGCACCCCCTTTGCCGTTATAGCCGCCGGCATAGATCGTCGCGAGAACGAACATCGCGATGAATGTACCGGCAAAGCCGAGCGACATGTAGTTCATGATTAGATCGCGCGGTCGAAAAATGGCGGCATACGCACTATAATAGTTCGCGAATAGGAGGCTGCCCACCGATCCAAAAACATAGTACGTGACCGTTGCGGCAAACGCGGAAATTGTGATGCGGCCGTAGTTCATGGCGATCCTTTCCAGCCGGTGAGCCCAAAAATCCGAATGCCGGCTCTTGAGAAAGAGGCGCTCATTTTTCGGATTGGTTAGGCGCGTGGTTCGCCTGGGTTTCGGTTGAGCCGTTCACCCATCGCAAGGGTTCGGCCTTCGTCGCTGGCGCGCTTGGCGGCAGCTCCAGCAGCGAGCCGTAGAAAAGGTCCGCCGCATCCATATCGAATGCGAAGCACCCTTCGTGTCTTTCAAAAGCAAGGATTGGCGTGGCGCGCGATCGCCGCACAAGAAAATGTACTTGACGAGGCGCTCCCGGCCGGAGAAGTGAGATGAGACGAACTGTGCCGTCGAACGTGAAGGTCTCGACGTTGCGCGCTGCACTTGGCGCTATCATCGCGGTTACGCTGGGTATGTTGATCGCCTCGACGGTCGCGGCTAACGCCACGGCGCGCGGCGCCGATTCGGTGCTGCCCAACGGCTGGCCGATTCTACCGCCGCAAGGGCTTGTCAGGCAAACCGATACCATGCCGCAAGGCGGCGCCGCGTCGCCCGACGGTAAGATTCTCGCGATCGTCGATTCGGGCTTCAATCCCGCTACGTTGCGTTTGTACAAAACGGCGAACCTCGATAAGGTGGCGACGGTGGCGCTGAACGGCGCCTTCGGCCGGCCGCTATGGATCGACTCGGGGCATGTGCTCGTGGCCGGCGACAACGCCGACGCGATATTTGAGCTCGACGTCTCAACCCAGTCGGTCCACAAGATCGCGATGCCCGCCAAGTCGCACCCGATCGAGATCGCGAGAGCTCGTGATGGCACGATCGCTGTTGCCGATGACGGCGACGGCTTGGTGAGAATCGGTGCATTGAACGATCTCGCACACGGCCGCGACGTACGGATCGGCCTGCACCCCGGCGCATTGATCTTCTCAAGCGACGGCAGCACGCTCTTCGTGGCGGACCGATCCGGCAGCTTCGTGGGCGCGGTGGATACGAAATCGCTTCATGTGCGCCCGATACGAACGGGATTACATCCGACGGCTTTGTTGATCGCGGGGGACGAGCTTTACGTCGCAGCAAGCGATGCCGATGCGGTCGATGTGTATGATGTTCGGTCGGGCACTCAGATCGCGGACATTTTCGTCAGTGACGAAAAGGCCGGCAAACGGCTCGCCGGCGCGTCACCGAACGCAATCGCGGCTTCCGGTGATGACGTTTTCGTCAGCCTTGGTGCCGCGAATTCTATCGCCGTGCTGCGACATCACCGCGTCGTATCTCGGATCGCGACGGGCTGGTACCCGACGGACGTCGTGCCGGTCGGCGGCCGGTTGTTCTTGATCAATGGAAAGGGCGAGCGGTCACGGCCGAATCCGCATTTCGACGCAAAAGGCAAGAGCAATCGCGACTACATAGCGGCGATTCAGGTCGGTTCGATAAGGACGTACGAAATCGATCGGATTCCCTCAAGCCAGGGGAGCCCGCAAGGCGCCGTGGGTTGGGATACGAGGGACGCAACCGCTGTGTTGGGCCCGCATAGTCCCATAAAACACGTGTTCTTCATTCTAAAAGAGAACCGCTCGTACGACCAAGTGCTCGGCGACATTCGCCAAGGCAACGGTGATCCTTCGCTTGTATGGTTCGGTGCGGCGGTGACGCCGAATCAGCACGCCCTGGCGATGCGATTCGGGCTGTTCGACAACGCGTACACAAGCGGCGAGGTGAGCGATTCGGGGCATAACTGGTCCGATACCGCGTTTGCGAACGACTACGTCGAGCGATTTTGGCCGCCGACGTATGGCGGCCGGCGCGACAACGACGACGTGCTCAGCGGTGAAGGCGCCGGCGTGCCGCAGCACGGTTACATGTGGGATGCTGCGGCACGTTCTCACGTCTCATTTCGCGACTACGGCGAGATGACGAACGTACCCGGACCCGGTGCGGCTGCGTCGGCGCCTGCTCCGACTCTTCGTGGCCGCTACGATCAAAAGTATGTCGCATGGGACCTCGACTATAGCGATTTGGACCGCGAGAAGGAGTGGAGCCGCGAGTTTGACGCGTTCGCACGTCGCGGCCAAGTGCCTCAGCTTGAGTACATTTGGCTGCCCGGCGATCACACGTACGGGAGCCGGGCGGGAAAGCCCACGCCCGTGGCTTATGTGGCGACGAACGATTATGCGCTCGGTTTGATCGTGCAAAAGATCTCGCATTCAAGCGTGTGGAATTCATCAGCGATCTTCATCATCGAAGACGACGCGCAAGACGGCGCGGATCACGTGGACGACCAGCGCACGACGCTGTACGTCGCATCTCCATACGCACGAGGCGGAGTCATCCACGATCAATACTCGACGGTGAGCGTGCTTCGAAGCATCGAGCTCATCCTTGGGATGCAGCCGCTGTCCACCTACGACGCGATGGCAGTACCCATGGATCACGCGTTCACGGCGAAGGCGAACCCGCAAGCATTTACCGCCATATCGCCCAAGGTCGACACGGGAGCGAAGAATTCGAAGGTGGCGTACGGCGCGAAGATAAGCGCAGCATTGGACTTCTCGAAACCCGATGCTGTCCGTCCCGGCGTCCTACTGGATATCCTCGCCCACAACCGGGAGATCGCAAAGCGGCGCCGGTTTTAGTAGTTGAACGATTGTATCGCCAAAAACATGTGCTGCGGTTCGACGATTTCAGAGATGAAGCCGATCCGCTTTTGCGGATTCAACGCGATGAGCGACGGGCTGATCGGCAACCGTTGGACTGCGATCGTTTCCTGGACATTCCCCTTCTCATCGTAGACATAGATACGCGGTTGAGGGTTGCTAGGGTTTCCGGTCGAGCTGTACTGCTCGACGAGAAACACGTCGTGGATGGGATCGAACTCGACATCGAGTCCCGCGTCGAGTTCCGAACCATTGGGAATTTCAACTTCGAATCCGGTCTGCTTGGTCAAGTCGTAGAACTCCACGCCACCGTCGATCAACGTGGTCGTGCACAGGGTATTTGTGGCGGGATCCACTGCGATGCCGTCGACGCTGCCCAAGCCTAGACCGGTGAACTTAGCCATCTTGCCCGTCATGAGATCGACCGTCGCGACGACCGGCGCACAGGTCCGGCAGCCGATTGAGCCCGAGAGAATCGCTTGATTCGTCTTGCTGTCGTAGGCGAGCAGCGGAAAGTTTCCGATGAATTCGTCTCTCTTGAAATGGATGGGCGGCCCGAATGTGTTGGCTTCAATATTCGAACCGAACACGTAGATATCTAGGTTGCCGTCGACCTCGTAAGCGGCGACATTTCGCGTTCCCTGGCTTCTACTTATCGTCCATAGCCCGTAATTCGGCTTGAGCGGCGGCGTCCAATCACCCGTGAAGCCGTTCGAGTTGAGTGGGTCCATCGTACGGAATTTGTTCTGACCTGCGTGTTGATGCAAGACGAGTCCTACGTGATGGCCGAAGACGCCCTGAGTCGCGAAATCGTCCAGACCCCGGGTCATCGCCACGACCTTGATGATCTTGCCGGTCGATTGATCGAACGTTTCCGTTGCGGCGAGGTTTTGCCCGCCGGGCAGGGCTAGCGATTCGCTAAACACGCCTTCCGAGCCGTTCGGATCGATATCGTAGCCCAAGATCTCGCCACCGAACATGGGCTTCACGATGACATCCCCGCGATTGAAGATTGCGCCCGGCGGCACAGCGTCCGCCCGCGTCGACATAAACACGAGTGCAAACGCAACTGAAAGCAGGGCGAGATTTGTGAATGTTCTCATCACTGGTCATCCGTCGGCGCAAGGTATATCAAAGTGAAACTATCGCAAGCTCGTGAAATTCGCGTGAAAGAGCCACTGCGAAAATCACAGTCTGCCGGCGGTCCCCGCGATCTGCTCCGCGAGACCCGGCCGGATTATCTCCCGAGTAGGCGCGGCCTGGCAGCGCTATGCTCCAATTTGGAAACTGAAACGCCGAGCCGTTGCAAATGATAGCTCATGGCAAAGGCCGGCTTGGCCGCCGCCGATAATTTAAGTCTCGACTTGCTCCATCGCCGCACCCTTTTAGATGGATCGTCAGGACAATCTTGCGGCATCTTTCGTCTGCGCTAGGAGAGCCTTATGAAAACCGATCCCATTCGCGGCAAAACCATTCAATGGACTTTCAAAGACGGTCCGTTGGCAAAGCAAACGTTCGAGCACGCCTTTTTGAAAGGCGGCGCACTCAAATTCAGGTCGGTCGATCGCGACGGCAAAGGCAAACCGACCCGCGTGCAAAAGTACGACGTCGCGAAGCTGAATGCCGACGTATACGCCGTCTCGTATCTGGGCCCGTCGGGGTACACGCTGACGACAATTCTGGATTTCCGGAAGCGCCGGCTGGTCGCGTTCGCTTCGAACGAGAAGTCGGTGTTTGTCCAAACAGGAACCTTCGAAGTCGTCTAGGCTCTAGTTTGCCGAGGGGCGCTCAGGTGAGCGATTGTATTCCATGTAATACGCGGTCTGGTCCGCAGAACTGCGGCCATAGTAGCGTTCGACGACCCGCAATGCGAGCTCGATTCCGGACGTAAGGCCCCCACCCGTCGCGATCTTGTCGTACTCCACGTAGCGAGGCCCGCGGATCAGCTTCACTTTTGGGAACCGTTTTTCAAACATATCGTAAAAATCATGATGGGTCGTCGCGCTTAACCCGTCGAGCAGCCCCGTCTGCGCCAATAGGAAGGCGCCGGTGCAGTTCGACAGGACGAGGTCCGCCTTTACGCCGGCTTCGCGGATCCAGGCGATTTTCGCGGCCGTATGTTCGCCTTGGGCGCCCATGAATACCACGTGAGGTTGCGGCGCATTCTTGTAGTTGTAACGTGGAACGATTTGCATGTTTCCCGTCGCGTTCAGAGTCTTGATTGTGTCTGAAACCATGTACAGCTCAAATCCATCGCCCTGCTGCACGTCTTGAAAGACTTCCCATGGTCCGGCGAAGTCGATCACGGTCGATCCTTCGCCTACGACGACGGCGACGCGAATAGGTCCGGTCTTCGGGGGCGTCAATGGCCGGGCGGGTGCGGAAGATTCGCTCCGTGCGCTCGCTGCAAAAGGCGAGGCCGCGGCAGCCGCCAGCGCTACGGCGGTAAGGAGAGCATCGCGTCGGTTCATGAGAAAATCCTCCGAAGTCTTTAGCTCCTGAGATTATCTCACCGGACGCCGGCTTTGTATTGTACCGAGTTTACCTATTCAAAAATGATCGCCGGTGCGGGAACCGGTCCCTCTCGCCGCACGGGAATGCGCGGAGAAAGGGACCAGATACGCCGCAAGACGCCTAAGGTGTCCTGAGCAGGAGGCCCGTCGGAAGCGAGACGTCGTTGGTCAGCGTCGCGTACGACGAGAATTGTCCGGTTTTATAGTTATATACGGCGACTGGCGGATCGATATTCGAAATTGCGCCGCCACCGGCCGAATCGATGTTGATCGCGTACGGGAAGGTATATCCCGCGGTGATCGTGTGGCTGGGTGTTGTCGAGCCCGGGGGGTAGACGTTGACTTTGTCGCCTTCACCGTCCGTTACCCAGAGGTTACCGGCCTTGTCAAAAGCGACGCCGATCGGCTCGGTGAGGTCCTGTAGATCGAGCGCTACAACAGTCGAGGAGCCGGCGGCGATCTCGAAGACCTGGCTCGCGCCAAAGTCCGCGACGAACAGATTTCCGTTCTTGTCGATTGCGAGGCCGAACGGATTCGTCAAGCCGCCGCCAGTGATCGTCAGCGATGGCGTGGTGGTGTGGAACGGATATTCGGTGATGGACGCCGGGTAATTGCTCACGTACAGCGTGCCGTTCTTGTCGATCGCAGCTCCAAGCGGATTGCTGATGCCGTCGGTGATCGTCACTGTGTGATTCGTGTGACCTTTCGGGTACTCCGTGATCGTGCTTTCGCCGCAATTGTTGGTGACGTACAGCCTACCGGCTTTGTCCATGGCCATACCGGTCGGGCAAACGATCCCGTCGGTGATCGTCGCGATCGGCGCGGAGTTCGAAGGAATTTTCTTGTGCTTGTAGATCGCGACTTGCTGGAGGTTCGAGTCGGACTCGAAGAGCAGCAGCGAAGTTGTCGGATATAGCGCGTCGGGTCGCGCCGGACTCGGGCTGCGGCGCGCCACGCGGGGCAAGAACGGCACACCGGTATGCACGAACAACGAGCTTTGCGTGTGCGCTCCCGGATGCAGCGCCTGCGACCGCGCAACTTGGTGCGCGGGCAACGAGCTTGGTAAGTTGCTGCCGCTGCATCCGGCAACGGCAAACAGCGCCGCCACGATTAGCAAACGGCGCACGTTCAAAATAGACATGCGAGGCCTCCTAAGGCTGGTGTCTCAGAGCCCGGCTTTTCGACAGCAGATATCCGCCTCCCGCCGCAACCGTGAATGGGTACCGACTAAAGCCCTACAGAGCGATGGGCATTTGACTCACCGTCTTCGAGAACGGGCCGGTCGAGCGAACCCGCTCCCTGAATCGGAATGCTTCGCGACTATCGGTGCATCGCTTGCCATTGCTCGAGGTTCACGCCCTTCACGATGAGCCACAGGCACAGCGACAGCTCCCCGATGAAGGCGAGCACGAGAATGGGAAAGATCGCATTCGCGAACGTGGGCGCAAGGTACAACGAAAAGCTATTGATCAGATAACTCAGAGAAGCAACGATCAGTAAAACGCCGATGGTCTTTGGGAAGTAGCCCGATCTGAAGATCAGATACCCGTAAACAAAGAGTGAACAACCGAAAAAAACGAGACTCGTGGCAAAACTGTAGTCATACGACTTAAGCGAAAGATACGCCAGAGCTTGCAGCTGATTTGGTTCAAATGCCCTTAGATAACTTGCGCTTCCAAGCGGAAACAAACCGGCAAAAAGACCTACGCTGGCCACGGCCTCAACTCCGATGCTCACCAAATTGAGAAACGCCGCGAACAACGAAAGCGAATTGCTCACCGGCCTGAGCAATAGGTACAAGATCACCGCTACCGCGACTGCACACACAAGCCATATCTGCTCGACGGCAATACTGAATCGGTAAAGCGACTCAGACGCCATGATATTGCCGGCGGTTGTTGACGCATCTCCCGATACGATGAGCTTGTCTCTGACAAAAATCTCAGCGAAGATGCCGGCGACTATGATGAAGAGATAAAGAAGCCCGCCGATTCTTGCATAGACCTGCGGCGAAGTTTCAACCCGGTGAACCGCCATGCCGCGCTCCTCAGCTGCATCGAATCCGCAATTGGCGGTGAGCCATTCTGCGCCTGACGCGTGCTATCATTTGCGGTTCCGCGCGGCTATTATATGTCGACGTTCATCATGTTGTCGAACGGCGTTAGGTTGTTGGGATGGTAGTTCTTGAGGTCTTTGTTGTACGCGAACATATCCACGCGAAGGTACGACACGATCGAGGGAACGTCGTAGACGAACTGCTGCATCAAGACTTTGAGGTCCGCGTTGCGCTGCGACGGCTCATAGTGTCCGAGGAGCGCCTCCATCGCACCCTGAGCGGTGTGATTGCACCAGTGCAGAATGTTTTGACCCGCGGGCGGGAACGATTCGCAGCCGTAAAGCGGCGAGTAATCGCCGATAGGATCGGCTGCCCATGCAAACGTGATGACGTCCCACTTGTTCCCGTATATGACGCCCCCTTGCTGCATCGCCGCGAACAGCAGGGAAGGCGGGTAATGCTGCACCTTTATACCGACGCCGATTCGATTCCAATCGTTGCGGAGGAGCTCGATTTGTTGGTCGAGATCGGGCCTTCCGCCTGGGACTGCAACGTTGAGGTTGAGCTTTATCCCATCCTTAGCGCGGATGCCGCCGGCGCCGCGCGTCCACCCGGCACGGTCGAGGAGTGTGTTTGCCTTCGCCGGGTCGTATGGCGTGGTTCCCAAGTCGACAAAATACGGAGCGGTCACAGGCGTCGCCGAATCTTGAACGACGCCGACGCCATGCTCGGCCTTGTCGACGATCTCTCGACGGTTGAGCGCGAGCCGGAGAGCCTGCCTTACCACCAGATCGGCAACGGCCGGATGCGTGACGTTGAAATCGAAGTGGTTATAGGCGTAGCTCGGCTGCCGGTAAACCGTATACGCTGTCTGCGCCTGGATGCGGGCGAGATATGCGCCGCTGAACTGATACCACATGTCGACATCGTGCGCTTCGAGTTGCGAAAGAAGCGCATCGTGATCCGGAATGATCTTGTATATTATCTTGTCCAGCTTTGGGCGCCCGCGCCAATATAACGGATTTTCAACTAGGACGACGTCCTTCGAACGGTCCCAGCGCTCGAATTTGAACGGCCCGATGCCGACCGGCAGCGAGTTGTACGGCACGTTGTTGATATTCGGATACTCCGCCAACAAGTGCTTGGGTAAAATGCACGCGTTCGCGCAGCAACTCGAGAAGAAGCTCACGATGGAAGGAGAGTACGGCTTTTTCAGATGGTAGACCACCGTGAACTTGTCCGGCTCGTCGACTTTGGCGATCT
>DATCBN010000022.1 GCA_036511855.1 Candidatus Eremiobacteraceae bacterium
CCCGCCGCTCATCTCTCCGACACGCTCGCAGCAGGAGCCGGACTCTGCGACGAAGCGGCAGCAGCGATCGTCGCGTCGGAAGCGCCGCGACGCGTCGACGAACTCATACGTCTCGGCGTCGCGTTCGACCTAGCGGGCCCCGGCGAGCTCGATCTCACGCGCGAAGCGGCCCACAGTGCGGCGCGCGTCGCCCACGCCGCCGATGCGACGGGCCGCGCGATAACCGAGACGCTGTCAGCGCGCGCCATGCGCCATCCGAACGTCAGCGTGCTCGAACGCGCGACCGCCGTCGAACTCATCGTCGATGATCGCGGCTGCCGCGGCGCGTGGCTGCACGTGAACGACCGACTCGTCGCCGTGCTCGCGCCCGTCACCGCGCTCGCGACCGGCGGCAGCGGACGCATGTTCGCGCGCACCACGAACCCCGCCGGCGCAACCGCCGACGGTTTGCTGCTCGCGCTCAACGCCGGCGCGATGCTCGCCGACGTCGAGTTCGTTCAATTTCATCCGACCGCTCTCGCGCTCGCGGGCGCGCCGGCGCTTCTCGTCTCGGAAGCCGCGCGTGGCGAAGGGGCGATCTTGGTAGACTCGGCCGGCAGACGCTTCTGCTTCGACGCGGATCCGCGCGGCGAGCTCGCGCCACGCGACATCGTGGCTCGCGCCATCGCCCGCCAGTTGCAACGCGATCCCGCCGGGCTGGTGAGGCTCGACGCGCGTCCGATCGGGTCGCCGGAATACGTGCGGTCACGATTCCCCAACATCGCCGCCGCGTGCGCGCGATTCGGCATCGACATCGGCACGACGCCGATTCCCGTATCGCCGGCGGCGCATTACCACATGGGCGGAGTCCGAACCGATCTTTGGGGCCGCACGTCGGTGGCCGGATTGTATGCAATCGGCGAGTGCGCGTGCACCGGTTTGCACGGCGCGAATCGATTGGCGTCCAATTCGCTAGCGGAATGTCTCGTCTTCGCGGCGCGAGCCGCCGACGATATCCGCGGATCGGACAGCGAAGGATTTGCGATCGACGACCCCAACGCTGCGCCCGCCATTGTCGAGGCGCCCGATGGAATCGCAGCGGTCGCAGAGTTGATGTGGAGCGCTGCCGGACTGGAACGCGATGCGGCGCCGCTGCGCGCGGCGATCGACGTGCTCGACGCGATGCCCCGTGAACCGCGTCCGATCTCTCGCGCTGCGCTGGAAGCGCGTTCGGTGCTCTCGGCAGGATCCATCGCCGCTCGCGCGGCGCTCATGCGCGAGGAAAGCCGAGGCAGCCATTATCGCGACGATTTCATCGACCGCGATGACGCGAAATGGCGCACCCGGATTCTTTGGTCGTCGAGCGGTCCGTCGTTCGAACCGGTCGCCGCACCCGTGCCGAACGCATAGTCGTCGCTCATGCGTCATCCGTATCAATCGTCGCCGCCGTTCACACCGATGACCGAACTCGAGGCAACGACGTTCGATTCGTTCTTGCACGCCGCCATCGCGGAAGACGTGGGCGGCGGCGACATCACGACCGATTCGGTCGTTCCGACCTCCGCGTCGGCCACGGCGGATGTGATCGTGCGAGACGAGGGCGTGCTTGCGGGCCTCGCGGTCGCGCTGCGTGCTTTCGCAATCGTCGAGCCGCGAATCGATCGCGATCTCAGAATCCAGGACGGCACGCGAGTTGGCGCGGGCACGACGGTCGCGCGATTGTCCGGACCGGCCCGAGGCATTCTGACCGCCGAACGCGTCGCCCTTAATCTGCTCGGGAGGCTTTCGGGCATTGCAACGCTCACGCGTTCGTACGTCGACGAAATTAGCGGCTCTAAAGCAAAGATCGCAGACACGCGCAAGACCACTCCGGGTCTGCGTTCGCTCGAACGCTACGCGGTGCGAGCCGGCGGCGGCGTCAATCACCGCTTCGGGCTGCACGACGCCGTGTTGATCAAAGACAATCACCTCGCCGCCGACGGGGGCGTCGGTGAAGCGGTCGCCCGCAGCCGGACAGGCGCTCCGGGCGGCCCCGTGATCGAGGTGGAGTGCGACACGCTCCAGCAGGTGACCGAAGCGCTGGCCGCAGGCGTCGACGCCGTCCTGCTCGACAATATGAACGAAGCGACGATCGCAAAGGCTGTCCATATGGCGGCCGGACGAGCCATCGTCGAAGCGTCCGGAGGCATCAACTTGCGCACGGTGCGGGGCGTGGCGGCGACCGGCGTTGACGTGATTTCGGTTGGCGCGCTCACGCACGGCGCGGTCTCACTCGACGTCGCCCTCGACTTTGTGTTGCGCTGATCGCCGGCGCCGCCGACTCGATGATGGAGAAAGACATGACAAAACGTCCGGAAGACGTCCAGCAGGACTGGGTCAACGCGCATCTCGGCCGGTCTTCAAAACAGACCGTGGAACGATTGCTGACGAGCCCTCAGGCGAAGGCCCCCGAAGGCGCGCCCGTGCTCACGCTTCGCGGCGTGAAGGCGCGGTGCGTCGCCGGCGGTGCGTCGAATTTTTGGATCGTGGGCCACGAGGCCGCCGAGCCTATGCTCTCCGGCGATTTCCCCATGACGGGCATGTCCCCGACCGCCTATTTCGTGCTGGCCCCGGGCTTCAATTTTCTTCCGTACGCGGTGCCGCGTGCGCAATTGACGCCCGAAAACCACTCGATCACGGGCGACCTCGACGCGCTCGAAGCACAAATGCGCGACGTCTACGGTCAGTCAACCGGGAGCAAAGGGGCGACCCTCCCGTGAGCGAATCCTTCGCCAAGGACCTCCCACGCCTATTGCGCGCGTGTCCGACCTCCGGTCGAAAATAAGGAGGCGTTCGTGAGCAAACCCATCGAGCCCGAACACGTCACGCTCGAGTTTTACACGATGTGCTCGTTCCATCCAGACGACGAACCGGCCACTGCACCAGTACCCCTCTTCGTTCTAGGGTACCGAGAAGGCGGCGAGCCGGTTTTCGTTTGGCTTGTGGACAAGCATCATTTCGACGGATCACGATTGACCAAGGACACCTACTGGCTCCACGCGCTGAACAATCTTGAAGAATATTTCCACAAGAAGCTCGCCAAGTGCGTCGAGGAAGAAGCCTGCGTCCGTGGCGGACTTGAGCTTCTCGTGCAGACGTATCAGGGCCAAATGAGATTTACTCCGCTCACGCCGGTCGCCGACCACGCCTTTGGCCTGCGCCGCGCCCAGGAACTTTCCACTGCCGTCTAACGGCCGACGCCGCGCACCAAACGCAACGGTTGACGGGCGGTCGTAAGGCCGCCCGCTCTATGCTTGAGGTCCTATGCCCAGAGCCAACGTCACCCAGGCCACGTCCCCCGGCCGTCAGCGAGTCGTCATCGCCGGCGTTGACACGGGCGACGATCACACGCGTTTCGACGTCGAAATGGACGAACTCGGCGCGTTGGCCAACGCCGCGGGCGCCGACGTCGTCGCGCGCATCGTGCAGCGCAGGTCCGCGGTCGACGCGGCCAGCCTTCTCGGCTCGGGAAAAGTGACCGAAGTGGCCGACGCGGCTCGGGCGAACGGCGCTTCGACCGTCCTCACGCTCAATGCGTTGCGGCCGCGGCAGCGCACGAATCTTGAGAAGCTGCTCGGCGGTGAGATCTCCGTGCTCGACCGGTCCGTGGTCATACTCGACATCTTCGCGCAGCACGCTCGCACCGGCGAGGGCAAACTGCAAGTCGAACTTGCACAGCTCAAACACCAGGCCGCGAATCTCATCGGCGCTCGAGACGCGCTGTCGCGTTTGGGCGGCGGCATTGGAACGCGCGGACCCGGCGAAACCAAACTCGAGGTCGACCGCCGTCACATCCGAGCCCGCATCGAACTCCTTGAAAAGCAGCTCGACCACGTGCAAACGCGGAGGCGCGAACAGCGGCGCTCGCGAGAAGGCACGCCGGTCGTCGCGCTCGTCGGCTATACGAACGCCGGCAAATCCTCGCTGCTCAACGCGCTGTCCGGCGCGACCGTCTACGTGGCCGATCAGCCTTTCGCCACCTTAGACCCGACGTTGCGCAAAGTGCGACTTAGCGAAGAGCGCGACGTCGTGCTCGCCGATACGGTTGGATTCATCAGCGATCTGCCGAAGGAGCTGGTCGCGGCGTTTCGCGCGACCCTTGAAGAAGTCACCAGCGCCGCCGCGCTCGTCCACGTCATCGACGCCAGTAATCCTTTTTGGGCGCGGCAGCGCGAGTCGGTCGAGGTTATTCTGCGGGAACTCGGCGCCGGCGACAAACCAACCATTCTCGCATGGAACAAATCCGATGTCGCCGGATCGAACATTCTCGGCGACGGTGTAGCGGTTTCAGCCAAAACCGGCGCCGGATTGCCCGAATTGCGTGCTGCGATCGCCGCGCTTGTCTAGGGAGATTTATTTTGTAGGAGGGCAAGCATCGCTTGCCCATCGCAAAAAAAAATGGGTGAGCGATGCTCACCCTACTACAATACCGGGGTATGTTACAGAAGCACGCCTTCGCGTTTGAGCAGCGCGCGCTTGCGTGCCACGCCCGCCGCACCGCCGCCGTATACACCTATGGTTCCATCAGCGCGCACCACGCGATGGCACGGTACAATCAGCCAGAGCGGATTGTGTGCGATGGCGCTAGCCGCGGCACGAACCGCGAGCGGCCGATGAGCCTCGCGCGCCAACCATCGGTACGGACGCGTCTCGCCCCACGGAATGCGCATCGCCGCGAACAGCACGTCGCGTTCGTAGTCGCGCGCCCACGTTAGATCGACGGGAACGTCGACGTCGCGCTCGCCGCGCGCGAGCGCCGCAAGCGATTCGCGGATGAGCTTTGGCACGGGTTTGCTCTCGAGCCGCATTTTGAGGCGGCGCTGCGCCTCGTCAACGGCCGCGCGCGAGTCTTTCTCCGCGAACGCTACGCCCATGAACGTCCACACCACGCGAATGCTGTCTTTGCCGGCGCGGCAGACGCCCGTATAGGCGGTTGGTCTCGCGCTCAATGTCCGTAGCGGCGCAATATCTGCAAAAGCCGATCATGGGGTAGGCCGTACACTGTGTTCCCGTCGCGCCCCACCGTGGTCTGACCGGCCAGCAGCGCGTTGATGACCGCTTCCTCGGTCGCATCTTCTGTCGCGTCGAAAAGCGAATTGATGTGGTATTGATCGAGTACGGTCACCGTCATCGTGCGCGCGTCCGGATAGTGTGGCACGACGTTGGCCGTGGAGAACGCGATGATGAGATCGCCGCTGCCGGTGCGAGCGGTCGCTCCCGTGCGCGCAAGGCCAAGTGCTGCGCGCTTTGCAAGCCGCTCCAACTGATCGTGCAGCAGCGGCGCGTCGGTCGCGATCACGATGATGACGGACCCGTCACCCGCCTTCGGTTCGCGCAGCTGCAGATCTTGGATATTAGCGCCGACCGGTGCGCCGTCAACCGTCAGTTCGGCGCGCCGCCCCGTATTGGTGTTGACGAGCACGCCCGTGGTGTAGCCGCCGTCGCGCTCGGTCAACACGCGCGACGCCGTGCCGATGCCGCCTTTGAACTCGAACGACACCATGCCGGTGCCCGCGCCCACGCCGCCTTGTGCGACTTGGCCGCCCACCGCGGCATCCAGTGCGGCGACCGCGTCTGCCGCTGTGTTATGCCGGCCCTGCTGATCGTTGAGGAACGCGTCGTCGCACTCGGCCACGACCGGCAGCGGCACATCGTCATCGATGCCGACGCCCGGATACTGCTTGAGGTACCACGAGACGACCCCATCGTCAACGCGACCCACGGACAGTGTGTCGGTGAGCAGCACCGGCACTTCCATCCATCCGGCTTCATTTATCCACGTGGTGCCGGTCATTTCGCCGTTGCCGTTGAGCGCCCACGCCGCCGCGAAGACCTTGCGATGCCAGACATCGGTTCGAGGCATCACGGCGGTGACGCCGGTGCGCACGGGGCCGACACCGGGCACGAGTTTTCCGGAGCCTGACACGTGCGTCACCTGGCCGACACGGACTCCCGCTACATCGGTTATCGCGTCGTACTTGCCGGGCTGGAGCCGGCCAATATGAATGCCGAGAGCCGGCGCTTTCACGTACGGTCCCGACGACGAATACGATCCGCTCGAGACTGGTGACGCGGCAGCGACCGCGGACAAAAGAAGCGCCCCTATCATCATGCCGCCTCGTTCGGCGCTTTGGTCCCTTGCCCTCGCCAAGGACTTCATGCCGCCCTGCGCGCAAGCCAGGCGCAATGCGTCGTGGTAGATTCGCGTTAGGGGCGGCTTTCAGCGCCGTTGGTCTCGCGCTGTGCCGCGGACCCTCGCTCGCGCTGGAACTGCAGGACCAAGCACCGGCTGGTCAGCCCGAACCGCTTCAAGCGCGAAGCATCCGGATTCGTCTGTTCAGCGGCAAGTCATTGATCCGCGCCGACGTGACTGGTGCCGATGCGAACTGCACCCCCGTTCTGTTTTCATTCGATGCCAACACGACGTTCAAGCCGACCGCTATCGGCGGGGGCGTGCCGCTCAGCGTGACCGCCTACGACTCAGGCGGGCTCGTCGCGTCGCGGCGCTACGCCGGCACGGTGACCATCGCGCCCGACCCCGGTGGCATCTTGATCATCAACGCAGTGGACCTCGAGGCGTATACGCCGTCCGTGCTCGGCGCGGAGATGGGACCGAGCTGGCCCTTAGAAGCGCTCAAAGCGCAGGCGATATTAGTCCGGACCTATGCGTTGCATGCCGCAGCCTTCAGCAAGAAGCCGTACGATTTGGGCGATGACACTTCAAGCCAGGTCTATCACGGTATCGACGCGGTCGCCGATCGCTTCACGTCGGCGGCCCAATCCACGGCCGGTCTCGCTCTCTACGCGGGCGAGTCGGTCGCCGACATTTTTTACAGCGCCGCATGCGGTGGCCACACGGCAAGTTCGGTGGAACTCACGGGCGTCATCGCACCGCCGTACTTGCGGGGTATCGCCGACGTCGCCAACAACGGCGCGGCGTATTGTGCAAAAGCGCCGTATTTTTCGTGGCAGAATGTGATTCCGACGGGCGCGCTCGAACGGATCTTTGATCTCGATGCCGGCGATCTCGCGAGCATCGACGCGAGCGCCACGTGGCCGGATGGTCGCGTGAAGAACGTCAAAGCAAGAAGCCACCGTGGCTTTGAGAATACCATGGACGGCCGCGTGTTCTACGGCAGATGCGGTGCACAGTTGGGCTATAAGGTTTTGCCGAGCACGATGTTCGGGGTGGCGCCCGATCCCGGCGGCTACGGCTTTACCGGCCACGGCATCGGCCACGGCATTGGGATGTGCCAATGGGGGGCGCACGGCCGCGCCGACGCCGGCATGAACGCCGCCGCCATTTTGAGCGCCTACTTCCCGGGAACGGTCTCACGGCTGGCGTGACAGCCGTCACTTCGACGGACCTTTGACCCCATTGCTGTGATGTTCCGCCTCCGCGCGTGTCATATGCTCGGAGGACTTACACATTCACATGGACACAAGCATTCACTTTTCTGAAGAAGCCACCCGCACGTACGGCCCGGATGAGCTCGAGCAGCATCTTCGCGCTCTTGCGCAAACGGCAGCTTCGTTCGCTCGCGACATCGACGTCGATACCATGCTCGCATATGCGCTCCGCGCGTCGGCCTCCGGCTGTCACGCAAAGCGCGCGTTTATGATGACCGTAGACGGCCGCGATCTTTCACTCCGAGGCGTCGCACCGGCGCTCGGCATACTGGATTCCGATGCGATCTCGTTTCGCATGGTCGCGGGAGAATGCGCGGCGATCGACGCGGCGCTGCAGCGCGGCGAATCAACGATTTTTCAGAGCGCGGATGATCTAACGGGTTTCCCGCAGGTCGCGGCTGCTCTTGGCGCCCAAAACTGCTTGATCGCCCCGGTTTCGGCGGGCAAAGACATCATCGGCGTATTGTTCCTGTTCGACAAATACGCCCCATACGGCGGCTTCAATGCTCTCGACGTCGCATTCGTGCGCACAACCGTCGGCTTGCTTGGCGGCGCGCTGCAGGGCATGAGCCTTCGCGATAACGCTCCCTCGTCGTTCGTCGGCAACGTCTCGGGATTGGTCGCACAGCATCTTTTCGACGAAACGTTCGCGCTTGAGATGGAGCGCGCGCAGCGACTTGGCCTCGCGCTCGGATGCGTGGTCTTCAAGGTCCTGGAACACGGCAGTATCGCACAGACGCACGGATTGTCCTCAGCCGATGTCGTCATGCGCCACCTCGGGCAGACGCTCGCAAAACACGTGCGCCAAATCGATATTCTTCTACGATACGACGAGCAGCGGATCGTGCTGCTCATGCCGGGCGAAAAGGCCGAGACGGCCCGTGCGGTGATGCGGCGGCTTGACGCCACAGTGGTGCGAATCTCGTGGCCGAAAGTTGGCAAGGTCAGCTTGTCCTGTGGCGTCGCATCGTATCCCGAAGATGCGAAGTCCGCTAACGAACTCGTGGCGACGGCGATCAAACACTCAGGGACGGCGGCCGAAGCCGCGATCGACGCCGCGTAAATCCCAATTCTTATTGGCCAGTAGGAGGGCAAGCAGCGCTTGCCCCTCGTGGTTCAATACCTCGCGATCTGCGCGAGCAAGCCGTCCTCGCCGGCCCACACCGAATCGAGTCCGTGTTCCCAGCCGTTGACCAGGAACGCGTAGATCACAACACCGTGATGCGCGGTCTTCACATACCCCGCCAGACTGCTCACTCCCTCGATGTATCCGTCTTTGCCGAGCACGCGACCAAGCGCATCGGGGGCGAGATCCCGTACGTGCACCGTTCCGTCTAAACCCACGCGCGGCAGCAGCGCCGCATACTTTGCGGCGTCGGGACCCGAGACGAGTTCACGCAGCACGGCCGCCACCGCCGAAGCGTCGATCCGGTTCGCCGTGGATAGACCCGACCCGTCCGCAAGGCCAGAACCGGCCTCGGAAACGCCGACCTCTCGCAAGTGATCTCTTTCTGCCGCGAGTCCGTTTGCCAACGTACCGACACCGAATCGCTGTGCGCCGACGGAGCGGAGCAGTTGCTCGGCGATGTGATTGTCGCTATCGACCATCATGCGGTGGATGATCGCCGTGAGTGGCCTCGACTCTCGAGTCCAGATTGCGACGCCGCCGGGCGGGGCAGTGCCTACCGACGCATCGCCGCCAACGACAATTCCGGCTTTCACGAGCATTGCTTTCAGCGCGACGGCCGCTTTTTGCGTCGGATTCGAAAGGCTCCGCCAATATTTTTGCGGTGCGCCGTACGGGATCAGGCCCGAGACTTGAAAGCCGCCGCCGTCTGGCAGCGGATCTATCCGGAGCGTGTTTTGAGCATCGGACGAAGTCGTCCGAATGGTTCCGACCACAGCGCCGGCGATCGCATCCGGATCGACGCGCACATTCGCGGCGCCGCCGCTCGGGTAGGGGGTGATTGTGAACTGCGCCGTGCCCCCGTCCATCGTCACCGCACTCGTGAGCGCGGCATACCCATATTCGAGGTCGTCGGCAGCCCACGTCGGGTTCACCTCGTCGGGTCCGAAAAGACTGCCGTCGGCGATCACGTCACCGTCGATTCGGTCGATGCCGGACGCCCTCATCGCCGCGACCGCGCGTTGCAGATCGGCGCTCGTCAATTCGGGATCGCCGCCTCCAACAAACCAGAGAGAGCCGGTGATCGCATTTCCTTGCGGCGCCTGACCGGTGACAAACCGAGACGTAAATCGATACGCGGGTCCTAGGTCGCGCAGCGCGGTCGCCGCGACGACGAGCTTGAGCACCGACGCGGGCGCGAGCGCGCCATTCGCGTTGCGCGCGTAGAGTTTCGCGCCGGTCCGCGCATCTTCGATCACGACGCCGGTGGACGCTGGGAAATCGCCATTCCCGAATACGCTGCCGGCAGCGCCTGCGATTTCATGCGTTTGCCGAGCAGACCAAGGCGACCCGGCGCGAATGAAGTTGCTGGCGAACGCGGGCGGTCGAGGCGTCGCGTGCGCGACAACCGTCGTCTTTGGATGCGGCGCGAAGACGTGTGCGATCCAGATAACGGCTAGGACAATTGCAGCGAGGACGCATACGGCGGCAAACCGGCGCCGCGCCGCGCGAAGACGCGCCCGGCGGAGACGACGCGGTTGGTACGCGTCAGGCGGAGGAACGGCCGCTCGCATCTTCCCACCACGCGAGTTGTGCATCCCAGCGCGCGAACCAATAGACGAGCGATTGCCATTCGCCGAATTCCGCGAACCGCTTGCGGATCTGCTTCTCCGTGGGCCGCCGCCCGTTGAACAGTTCACGTTTGGCATACGCGTACGTGGCGCTATCAACCGAGATGTGGTCGTAGTGGCCTAAGAGATTCATCAGGAAATGCGCCGACGACTTTCCGACGCCTTTCAATTTTGTGAGGGTCTTGAACACCGTCTCGGCGTCGGCGGTGGACGCTTGCGCGTCGATCGCGTCGAGGTCGATGTCGCCCGATTTTTGGCGCCGGGCGAGCTCAAAGATGTATGGCGCCCGGTAGCCGGCGCGAACGTAATCGCGAAACCAGCGTTCGCCGGCGCGTGTGACCTGGCCCGGAGTGGGCCACGAACGCAGCGACGGTTCGGCTGGGCACACGTCGCCGAGCTCCGCTACGCGATTGATCATGACGACGGCTTGCTTCCATAGCACATTGGTGCCGAGTATGGCCTTGATCACGTCTTCGAAAAGCGTCGGCGCGCGCATGCAACGGCCCGCGCCATGCAGGTGCGCCGACTGCAGCTCCTCGCGCTGTGTGCAAAGCCGGTAGAATCCTCGCAGATCCTCTTCGGCGTGCATCATCACCGCGCAGCGGCGCGCCATCTCCTGTGCCACCCCTAGATCGCCTGCGCCATCGCCGGTGACGCTTATCGCCACATCGACATGTCCTCGCTTTGACGATTTATCTTCAACCATCTCGACGAGCATCACGCGGCCATCATGCAATCGCTCCGCGCGCTGCAATACGCCGCGTTCGTGCTGCCATCGAAACGGCAAGGTCTGATACCATCCGTGCGAGATGACCGTCGAGAACAGTCCGAAGGGTTTCTTGATCGTGAGGCGGGCGGCGGCGGTTTCCATCTAGCCGTCGGAGTGAAACGCGACCGGAGTGATTCCCTGCCGGAGCTACTTTGCGGGAACGTAGAGATAGTTAATGTCAAAAGTTTGCGTCAGCGGCGCACCGTCCGCGGTATGCGGGACCACGTAGGTACTTTGCATCGCGGCGTTGAGAGCCGCTGCGGAAAACGCGGGCGCGTCGGAGACGTCATGGACTACTGCGACCAAAGGCTCGCCCGACGCGGACACATGAATGCTGACATGAATCGCAAGGGGCTGTGGGGGCTCAACCGCTGGAGCGTATTGTGGCCAGCTCACCGTCGCAAAACGCGCGGGCAGTACCGTCTCTACGATCGGCGCAGTCAACCACGGTCGATCGGTTTGGGCGACTGCGACAAGCGAGTCGCTATCGAGCTTGTTTTGAACATTGGCTAGGTAAGGTCTGCACGTCGCGCTTTTCTTTAAATGTTCCGTGACCGTTTGGACGGTGCCCGACGTCAGTGCAGCGCCGGGCCAGAACAGCGCGCCGTCCATCGACGCGTAGTCCGTGCTGATGTCGCGACCAGCGCCCATCGTGTCGAAATATCCGCGCAAGAGGATTGTCCAAAGGAGATCGTTCGCATGTGAGGTGGAGTCGGTCATTCTTAGTGCAATGGAATCAAACTGTGATTCTGCTATAGAGAGATTGACTTCGTACCAAGTTGCCGTTCCGGAATTCAGGCTCGCGACGACGAACGGGCTGTCGAGAATCGCGGGGCAGTACGTTTTGAGCAAATCCGAAATTTCCGGCGGCATGGGTTCGTCGTCCATGCGAAATTCATAGATGATCTTATACGTTGAGACAATCGGAATCCCATCCAACGTGCTTCCGGAAAATGCGCTTTTTCGCACCGCGTCCATCGCAGCAGAATCGAGCGCCTTGAATCCCGACGACACGCCGATGTGTGCGGATTCCAGCTGCCCCGCCGGACCAAGTTGGACGATCACGACGACTTTGCCGCTCACGTCCATACTTTGTGCCAGCAGAGGGTAGTTCGGGCTTGGCTTTGTCGTGAATTTCGCCTCCGTCGATCTGCCGCTGAACAATTTCGCCTGAGCCGCATCGGGCGAAGCCGCGCCAGCGTCACTAAAAGTTGCGTTAACCGTCGGAATGTCCCATCCGTTCAGCCCGGCGACTTGATCTTCTACCCGAACCTCCGGTGATGTGCACGGGCTCACCACATCGCCCGATACGGTATCGACAACGGCAACGCCCGTAACGTCTTGGGATGGCCGGTCGAAGACCAGGACGTCGTCGTACGCGTCTTCGTCTCGATAGTATTGCAGGTGTGGTGTGCGAGCACGGAGCTGAGCGCCTCCGGTTCCCGCTTGGATCTGTAAGTCGATGTCTCTCGGCGCTTTATCCAAATTTGCTTCGACGACGACGCGGTAGCGATAAATCTGGCGGACGTTCCTTTGCCCTCTAAGCTCAGCGACAAGACGCCAACAGGACATACATCGGCACGGGCCGCGGCAACTGTCGATGCAAACAGAACAATCGCAGACAACGCAATAATACAAATGCGAAGAGACAAAGCACACCGATCTTGAGCCGTATCCGGCCCAGCGTCGTGCATTCGCCGCGGTGGCGCGCAGGCACCCCTCGTACACGAGAGGAACTTCGCGCCGATGCAGTCATCCGGCGCGATTGCCGACGCAAATCACGACGAACGCGGCCTCGAACTTGCAAAACGCGTCATCAAGGGCGATTGGCGCGCGCTTGCGCGCGCCATCACGATCGTCGAGAACGACGACCCCGCTGCCGGCGCGCTTGCCAAAGCACTTTATCCCCACACCGGCCACGCGCACGTCATCGGCATCACAGGTCCCCCGGGCGCGGGAAAAAGCACCTTGGTCGACGGCTTGGCTTCCGTGATCCGCAGTCAAGGGATGACGGTAGGGATTATCGCGGTCGATCCGTCGAGCCCATATACCGGCGGCGCCGTGCTCGGCGATCGCGTGCGTATGCAGCGCCATGCCGGCGATTCCGGCGTCTTCATTAGAAGCATGGCGTCGCGCCGTCATCCAGGTGGACTTGCTCCGGCGACGCGCGACGTCATCCGCGCGTTCGATGCGTACGGCCACGACGTCGTACTCGTCGAGACCGTCGGCGTTGGACAGGTCGAGCTCGAGATCATGAAAGTGGCCGACACGGTTGTGGTCGTCACTGTTCCCGGTCTCGGCGACGGCGTCCAGACGATCAAGGCCGGACTGGTCGAAATCGCCGATATTTTCGTGGTCAACATGGCCGATCGGCCGGGCGCGAATCAGAGCGTCGCGGATCTGAAGATCATGCTCACATTGGGAGGCGCCGAAGAGCGGCGGCGGCGCTGGAAACCGCCGGTGCTGGAAACGGTCGCCACGGCCGGCACCGGAATCGTTGCGCTCTGGGAAAAATGCGTCGAGCACCGCCAGATACTCTTGGCGGACGAACGGATGGGCCGGACGCATGACCGGTTGCGTGAGGAGGTCATCGAAGCCGTCCAGCAGCGAATCGGACGAATCGTGGGAGAACAACTCACTAAGGACGGCTCGATGGAGCCCATCCTTGCGGCGGTGCTTCGCCGCGACATCGATCCTCGCGCCGCCGCCGGCAAGATCATCGACGAGTACCTAAAACAAGCATAGTTGTCCCGCGTCTCGAGCCGAATTCACAATTACTCCGACCGAAATAGGAATAAAGTTTCAAGACATTGGTGCTTGGGTAGAAGAAACTTACTACATTCGAGATACGGCCCCGTGAAAGTACTTTACTTCCCAACGAGGAGCATCCATGATCACATTACCCGACGACTTCTTTCGCGAACCAACCGAGCACGACGTTCTCAAGCTAGATGTCGTGAACGAGTACGAGCGGCGGCGCTTGATGCGCCAAGTCGCGGATAACATCGTCGCGGAAACCGGCGACGACTCGTCGGCGATGGTCAAACGGGGCCATCCCACCGGACCATAAACTCGGGGCAGCCCGACCTTCCAATAAGAAGCGGCCGACAAATCGCGGCCGCTTCATTTTATGATTCTCAAGACTCGATTGCGCTACGGTATCTCGACTTTCTCGCCGGCTCGCGCCGGCGTCGCGTTGATGCCGCATTTCGCCATGACCGCCGCCGAAAGAGACTCCGCCGCCACCGGCTCACCGTGAACGATGTACGCGCGCGGTTTGTTGGTGAAGTAACCAAACCAGCGCAGTAGTTCGCCGCGGTCCGCGTGGGCTGAAAACCCATCGATATGCGTTACGTGCGCGGCGACGGGAACCGGCACGCCGAAGATGCGGACGGTCGGCGCGCCGCCGAGAAGCGTTCGACCGAGCGTGCCCGGCGCTTGAAATCCGACAAAGCACACGGTATCGTTGCGGCGCGGCAACCGGTTTCGCAAATGATGGAGGATCCGTCCGCCGCTCGCCATGCCGCTCGCGGAGATGATCACCGCGTTCGAAGCGATATCGTTGAGCGCGATCGATTCTTGTGCCGAGACCGTCGTCTTGACGAACTGCGCGCCGAGGCTCTCGTCCGCTGGACCAAAACGCGCCTTGGGATTGAATCGCATGGCTTCGGGGTGACGCTCCATTATCGCGTCTGCAGCGATCGCCATCGGGCTATCCACGAAGACCTTCAGTTTAGGAATCGCGCCCGTTGATTGGAGCTGGCCGATCGCGTAAAGTAATTCTTGCGTCCGGCCAACCGCGAACGACGGCACGACCAGGACGCCTCCACGCTTGATCGCTGCGTTGATCGTGTCGCCAAGATCCGCCTGCGGATCGGTCTCCGGATGCATGCGGTCACCGTAGGTCGACTCGCATAGGACGAAATCGCTCTCCGCGATAGGTGTCGGGTCGTTGAGCAGCGGTCGTCCATATCGGCCAAGGTCGCCGGTGAACGTCAGCTTTTTCTTGTCGAACCAGACCTCGATGATTGCCGAGCCCAGGATGTGGCCTGCATCGTTCAATTTGAACGTCATGCCGGCGATGTCGCCGCGAGTTTCGCCGTAATTGACCGGCTCGAAGAGGGAGGCGACTTTATCGACGTCCGCTGAGGTATAGAGCGGCGTCGTGTGCAGCCTGCGATCGGGGTGTTTGGCCGCGCGCAATGCTTCTTCTTGTTGCAGATGCGCCGAGTCTCGCAAGACGAGAGAGGCCACTTCGATCGTGGCCGGCGTCGTATAGATCGGCCCGGAGAAACCCGCTTGGGCGAGGGCGGGAAGATAACCGCAATGATCGAGGTGGCCGTGCGATACGATGACCGCGTCGACGGTTTTCGGATCGACGGGCGGGGGCGTCCAGTTCCGTGCTTCGAGATCGCGCATGCCTTGATACATGCCGCAATCGAGCAAGACGCGTTTGCCTTCGGTTGTCTCAATAAGATGCTTGCTGCCGGTGACGACGCCGGCAGCGCCGATGAAAGTGATGGTTGCCATCTGGTTCCTTCTAGGCCGTCTTCTCTTCGACAAACGTGGATGGACGTAAGTAGTGCGAATCTCGGTATGCGACGATACAACTGTTGATGAGCACTTCGGGGTCGGATTCGTAGACCAAGAGCGCGCCGGTTGCCTTGCCCAGTTTCGGTACGATCGACTTCAGTTCGTCCGCGATGCCGCCCGAGCCGGTCAGCACGCCGATGAGTTTGCCTTCGTCGTATGCGATGCAGAACTCGCCAAGCGTTCCGGAGCGGCCGCCGGCGATCACGACAAAGTCGGAGGAGTGGATATTGTGGACTTCGCGACCCATGAGCCCGCTGCCGGTGTAGATGATGACATCGTACGCATCGACGGGCGATTCATATTTGTTGACGTGTTCGCTGCGCGAGAGCGCCGGCGAAACGCCGACGGAGAGACCGCCGGAATCGCGTGCGCCGCGCGCGGCGTCGTAGGGAAGTCCAGGACATGCGCCCGTGACCAGAACGCAGCCGGCTCGTGCGATGGCGGCTCCTAATACGTAGCATCGCCGTCGTATCTCCGGCAGAAGTTCGCCGCCGGCCGCACCCATCACGCCGATCGCGCGGACGGTCGGATCGTGATCGGGATCGTACGATGGGTCGGCGTCGGGCGCCACATCGCCCGTATACGGGCGCAACTCTTGACGCGTCGGATTGTCGCTCTCTGAATCGATCATCGTGCACGTTTCCGCTTCATCGCTTAGATGCCCGGCCTTTCTGTCAGCCATAGCGGGCTGCCTGCGAACGACGAAAGTCGAGTTGTCAACGGGTCGTTCGTGCGTTAAAGTCGTATATGTCTTGGTAATGCGCACACGTCCGGACATTCGCAACATCGCCATCGTCGCTCACGTCGATCACGGCAAGACCACGCTGGTCGACGGCATGCTCCGCCAGACCGGTGTCTTTCGCGACCCTACCGCTCAAGGCGAGCGCATCATGGACGTGAATCCGATCGAGCGCGAACGCGGCATCACCATTCTTGCCAAGAACACGGGCATACTCTGGGGCGAGACCAAGATCAACATCGTCGACACGCCCGGCCACGCCGACTTCGGCGGCGAGGTCGAGCGCGTGCTGCAAATGGTCAACGGCGTGCTTTTGCTCGTCGATGCTGCCGAAGGTCCGTTGCCGCAAACTCGTTTCGTGTTGCGCAAGGCCCTCGAACAAGATCTGCCGGTGGTCACGGTCATCAACAAGATCGACCGCAAAGATGCGCGTCCGAAGGAAGTGCTCGACGAAGTCCTCGCGCTTTTCATCGACATCGGCTGCGCGGATCACCAGCTCGATTTTCCGGTCATCTATGCAAATGCCCGCGCCGGAACCGCCACAAGTGACCTCGACGTTCCAGGCGTCGATCTCCGCCCGCTCATGGAGCAGATCCTCATTCACGTCCCCGAGCCGCCCGGTGACGATGAAGGCCCCTTTCAGATGCTCGTCTCGAACATCGATCACAACGAGTATGTAGGCCGCATCGCGATCGGGCGCATCTTCAGGGGCGTCGTGCATCCGGGGGATTCCGTCGCCCGGATCCGTCGCGATGGAACCACGACGCACCGCGTGACCAAGATCTTGGAGTTCTACGGCCTACAGCGGCGTGAACTCGCGGAAGCTCGCGCGGGCGACATCGTGGCGATCTCGGGCGTCGAGGGCGTGAACATCGCCGATACGCTTGCCGATGGAGCCAATCCTGAAGCTGTGGATGCGGTTCTCGTCGACGAGCCCACTGTCTCTGTTGATTTTCTCGTGAACACGAGTCCTTTCGCCGGGCGCGACGGCAAGTATCTCACGAGCCGTCACATCAAAGACCGGCTCGAGCGCGAGCTCGAGAGCAATGTCGCGTTGCGCCTCGCGCCCATTATCTCGCCGGACACGTTCAGCGTTTCCGGACGGGGCGAACTTCACTTGTCCGTGTTGATCGAGACCATGCGCCGCGAAGGCTACGAACTGGGCGTCTCCAAACCGCAAGTCGTGTTGATCGAGCGGGATGGGAAAAAGCTAGAACCAGTGGAGTACGTCGTGGTCGACGTGGCCGAAGATCATGCCGGCGCGGTCATCGAGGCCTTGGGGCGAAGGCGCGCGCAAATGCTGAACATGATCACGATGGGCTCGCAGCGCCGGCTTGAGTACACCATGCCCACGCGTTTGCTCTTCGGACTACGCGGCGAACTGCTCACATTGACGCGCGGCACCGCGGTCATCAACCACACGTACTACGATCATCAGCCCTTGGGAGGCGAGATCCCGCGCCGCAGTGTCGGCGCACTCATCAGCGCAGAAACCGGTACGGTCACAGCGTATGCGCTGGACAATTTGCTGGCGCGTGGGACGTTCTTCATCCACCCGCAGACGGAAGTCTATGAAGGCATGATCGTCGGACGCGGCAAGACCGACGACGACATCGTCGTGAACGTCTGCAAGATGAAAAAGCTGACCAACATGCGGGCATCAGGCTCCGACGACGCTCCGAATCTGCCGCCGCCCGACGAGATGTCGCTGGAGCGTGCGCTCGAATTCATCGAGGACGACGAGCTGCTTGAGGTCACGCCCAAGTCACTTCGACTACGCAAACGCTTTCTCCACGAAGAGGGGCGCAAGAAAGCACGCATGGCTGGGCGTCAACGCGCGGCGGCGGGCAAAGCCTGACGGACGGCAGTCCTTACTTCGCCGCTCCGTCGGGCTGCATCACACCAAAAATGTTTTCGTCGAGATCCTTGAAGTAGGCGAGCCAGCCAACTCCGGGTATCGCCATCTTCGGCACGCACATCGTGCCGCCCGAGGACAAAATAGTCCCCATTGTTTTTTCCAGGTCGGGCACCGTGATCGTATTGACACAAGGCTGCACGGGATCTCGGCGTTTCAAGAGACCGCCATCGATGCCGGGCTCCGATGCGTCGCCTGTGGAGACCAGCCAATACTCCGTCGGGCCATCCCACTTGGTGATCTTCCAACCAAAGATTTTGGTGTAGAAATCGGCTGCCTTCTGCGGATTGTCGGATGGAATTTCGAAATGCGTCGGACGCGGCATGGTCACTCCTCTGCGCAACATGCGGTGCAATGAGCGCCCGGTGTTCGGATGCCCGCGGGCTGAGACCTGTCAAGAGCTTCGTCGAAAGCGAATCCATATGGAAAGCGCACAATGCCGCAGATTAGCGGCAAATGAATGCTTGCAGGCAGCGATGAGGAACAAAGAAGGTCGGTGCAAATTTTGCTCCGTCGATCGTGAGTACATCAATGCAAGTTTCCGCGAAGTTCCGGACACTGATCGCAGTCGTTGCGATGGCTCCGTTGTCCGCCTGCTCGACCATCGGGACCTCCGCCGTGGCGCCGGTGCCGTACTCGGCGGTGAGCAACCGGCACCTCGGGAGCTACTATTCATGCCCCGCGACCGGCTCAATCAAGTACGTTTCCGATCTCTTCTACAATGTCGTCAACGTCTATGTCGGAAGCTTTGTCGGTCAGGCGCCGTGCGGCCAGATCGCCTCATCGTCACTGAGATTTCCGACGGGACTCTACGTCCGGCCGGCGACTCACGACCTTTACGTCGCGAATCAGGGAGGCCACAACGTCCTGGTTTTTCATAGGGGCCACGCAGACCCATACGACACGTATACCGACCCCACCGGTCAATTGCCGAACGACGTCGCAGTAGCCGGCGACGGCACCGTCATGGCGGCCAATTACATCAGTTTCACCAAAGACGAAGGGTCAATATCGACGTGGACCGCGGGGCCGAACGGCGGCACATTTGTCGGAAATTTTCCTGAGACGCACTCTTACCAAGGCGCCCACATCGCCATCAAGAAAAACGGCATCGTCTACTTCGATGACGTCGATCTCCATATTCTCCAGGGATACGTATGGTCAGTTTCGTGTCCGGCCGGGGCGTGCGCCGCTCAACATCGCGTTTCGGGCGTGATATTGAAATTTCCGGGCGGAATGGCTTGGGACGATAATGGCGACTTGTTGATTATCGATTCGATGGCGCTCACCGCCGATACATTCGAATTGCCCAATCCAAACCCGTCGACATTTCCGCTCATCGGTTTTCCAGATGCTATGGCGATCAACAGGCACGACCATCATATGTTTGTCATAGACGGGTCCCGAGACCAAACCGAGGAGTACTCGTATCCGGGCGGTACGCTCATCGGAACCGTAAGCGGCCAGACCAATAGCATCCTCGCCGGAGTCGCCGTCGATCCGTAAGCGGCGGCTCTGGTCACCGACGTGGACGAGAATCCATGGCGTTAGCGGGCACTTTTCACACCACCCGCCACGCCGCCATCGCACGCCCGACGTCGCCGCCGCTGTCGCGCAAGATGATATCGGCAGGAGCGACGCCGTCGTGCAGACGCGAGAGAAGCGGCTCGAGGTACCGCGCCTCGTCTGGCGCGACGCGCGACAATCCTTGTGCGGCCAGCGCCCCCGCAGCGCGGGCAACGGAGAGCACGTCGATGCTAACCGCGCGGGCAGCCAACGCTCGTGTCGCGATGTCGCCCTGCAATTCAACGAACTCCTGTGCATTGAGCGATGGCGCGAGCTCAAGCGCCGCGTCGAGCGTGGCCGCATCCCACGTGAGCCCTTTCCACAAAGCTATGACTGCGAGCGCATCGGCGCTCGAGGAGCTATCGGCGCTGCGCATTTCCACATAACCCGGCCGGATGCGAGCTTCGGTGAAGATCGTGCTCAATGCGTCGGCAAAATCGGAAATGGTCGCGTCTTCGACTTGGCGCAACGTTCTGCCGGCTCCAACTTCGACGCTTCCTCCGCGATTGACAAAGATCAATGGCGTCGCGAAGACCCGCTCGACGAATGCGGCCAACGAAAACTCAGGCATCACCGCGCTTGAATGCACGCCGCTTCTGTCCGCGTCAGTTTCCAACCACGCGGCGTAGCGCTCCGACTTTCGGCCAGTTGCAACGCCGTTGGCGAAGGGAGAATTTGCGAACATCGCCGCGACGATCGGTCCTAGCCGGTTGCCGAGGACGAACTTCTTGCCGAGATCTTCATCATCGCAGTAGTCGATGCTCGTCTGAATTGACGCCGTCCGCGTCATCATATCCCATGCACGCGCCCCGCGTTCGCGGAGGTAGGGCCGCATGACGTCGTAGCGCAGCTTTTGAATCCAGCGCTGTTCATCGAGACGCCGGAGCGGATCGAATCCCACAGCCAAAAAATCTATGCCGAGCGATTGGCCCACGCCGACGAGTTGGACGAGATAACCGCGCAGGTCGGCCTCGATGCGGTGAAGCGTCCCTTGGGCCGATCCTGAAAATTCAATCTGACCGCCGGGCTCGAGCGTTATGCGACCGGAGGGAAGCGTGACGGCGACGATGTCTGCGCCTTCCAATTCCCATTGCGCAGGATCAGGACACAATTTTTCGAGGATGCTGCGCACCTGCTCGGGCGATATGCGCCGCAGGCTGGAACGGTCAAAACCGATGAGTTCGAGTTCGAGGCCAGACGACCAAGCAGGGCGAGGCTTAGCGCCGGCGCGCAAAAACTCGACCGCCTCATCCACTTTGGGCGCACGCAGCGGACGGGCGAGGAAGGACCCGCCGGAATCGGCAACTATATCGCGCATGATTGCTTCGCTGACCGTGACGCAGCGCCAAGACGCGCTCGCAAAGACCAGGGCGCGGACGTTCCAACTCTTCGACCTTGCCACCTCCGAGGCCGTGCTCCATGGCGCGCCGTTGCCCGGATTCCGGCCGGTGCTTTGGCATCTCGCGCATATCGGCGCGTTCGAGGGATATTGGGTTCTCCAACGAGCGCTCGGTAGCCCGAGCATCAATCCGCGTTACGACGTGCTGTTCGATCCCATCAAGACGCCGCGCGAACAGGCCGACGTGCTGCCAAGCCGCGCGGAAATGCAATCCTATCTCGATCAAACGCGCGCAGACGTTTTACGAGCGCTCGAAGAGACCGATGGGGCGCGCTCGGACAACGTGCTGTTGAAAGATGGCTATGTCTTCGATCTCGTGCTGGAGCACGAACGTCAGCATCAAGAGACTCTCGCCGCGCTGATCAACGCGATGCCGCACCAGCTCAAGAATTCAGGGCCGCCCGCAGTTCAAGGAAAGCGGCGGATGCCAGCCGGAGAAATAACCATTCCCGCAGTCCGCTTTCGCATCGGCGGCAACGGCACGTCGTTCGAATACGACAACGAGCTTCCACCGTTCGACATCGATATCGCCGCTTTTCGCATCGATCGCGATCTCACGACGAATGCGGAATATGCAGAGTTCATCGATCGCGGTGGTTACTCGCGGCGCGAATGGTGGAGCGACGACGGATGGGCTTGGAAAGAGCAAGAACAAATCGCAAATCCGCTCGGCTGGTCCGGCCCGCCGTGGCGCGAGCGCAGGTTTTTCGATGAGGGCCCATTGCGCGAAGACGCGCCGGTTACCGGCGTCTCGTGGTTCGAGGCCGACGCGTTTGCGCGGTCGCTCGGCAAACGCTTACCTACCGAATTCGAATGGGAAGCTGCGTCCGCGTGGGACGACGCGGCTAAACGCCGGCGCACGTTCCCGTGGGGCGACGCTGCGTTCACGCCCGAGCTTGCCAATGCCGCCGCCATCGTTTGGTCCACCACGCCGGTCGGTTCGTATCCCCTTGGCGATGCGCAATCCGGCTTGCACGACGCCGCGGGCAATCTTTGGGAATGGACATCGTCTGCGTTCGAGGGCTATCCCGGCTTCCGCGCCGACCCGTACCCGGAATACTCAGAGCTGTGGTTCGACGGCGATCACCGCGTCGCACGCGGCGGGTCGTGGTTCACCGCGCCGGCGCTTTTGCGCGCATCGTTCCGCAATTTCTACAGGCGCAATTTCCGCCTTGGTTTCCTCGGAATCCGCTGCGCGCGCGACGGCGTCTGACGCCGCGCTGACGCGCGCGATCGATCGCTACAACGCGCTGTGTGCCGACCCGTCGCTCGTCGACCGGAAGATAATCGCCGCTTTCTGCGATGCGATGCGCATGCGGGGCCTTACGTTCGATGGGTCGCCGCAGTGCCGCAGCTTGCGGCCGGCTTTCCTCTCATACGATCGTGTCGCTGAACTAGGCGCAGCCGTCCGTGCCATGTCGGCAGCGTTCGCGGTCATCGAGCGGCGCGCGCTTGACGACCCCTCGGTCGCGCGAGAACTCGGACTTTCATCGGATGAAGCGGCGCTTGCGGCGGTAGACCCCGGTTATGAAGGATCGACCGCCGTCTCACGGCTCGACACTTTTTTTGACGAACGCGTGCAAGTCGTGGAGTATAACGCGGATAGTCCGGCGGGCATGTCTTACGACGCCGGTCAGGCGCACCTCGTTCGCGATCTCCCAGTGATGCGGCGCTTCATGGAAGAGTATGACGTCGAACACGTCGCGGCCGACCGCGGTCTGCGTGAGTCGTTGCTTTCGGTATGGGCTGAATTTCGCCGGCGCCGAGCGCCGGATGCATCGCCGGTCCCGACCGTGGCGATCGTCGATCTCGCCGGGGCTCCGACGACCGCCGAATTCCACCTCGTCGCGCGCGATTTCGGCGAGCATGGCGTGAAGGCAGCCGTGTGCTCGCCGGAGGAGCTCACGTACGATGGTAAGGAGCTGCGGGCCGGCGGGTCGCACGTCGATCTCGTCTATCGGCGATTGCTCGTTGCCGACTTCTTCGCCCACTATGACCTACGACATCCGCTCGCAGCCGCATACCGCGATGGAGCCGTCTGCGTCGCAAGCTCTTTCCGGTGTAAGTTCACCCACAAGAAGATGGCGCTCGCGATGATGTGCGATCCGGCGAAGCGGACATGGTTCGACGAAAACCAACTCGATGCAATCGCGCGGCTCGTGCCGCACACATCGTCGCTCGACGGCGACGCGGTCGGCCATGCCGTTGAAAATCGAAGTTCGCTCGTCCTTAAGCCCAATGACGATTATGGCGGACGAAATGTGATCGTGGGTTGGGAATGTGATGACGCTTCGTGGCGGGCTGCGGTCGAGAGCGCTGCGCGCGCGGGCGGCTTCGTGGTCCAGTCGCGCGCAACCGCGCATTTCGAAGACTTCCCGATCTTCGATCCCGATGCGCCGGAACTCGGGTACCGGATTCAGCGGCTGCTCGCCGATTGCAATCCGTTCATCTTTCGCAATGGTGAAGTGGGCGGATATCTTACCCGCCTCTCCCCGTCATCGATCGTCAACGTGGCGCGCGGGGGTCAGGCGATCCCGACATTTGTGATCTGCCCGCGGGCGGATGCTCCTCAGACGCCCTGATACACCACTTCGATGCGGAGTCCGCTGGGGTCGCGCACCCACATCGCATAGTAATCTTCGCCGTAGTCGGTCACGACCGAAGGTTCGTCGTCGATTTCGGCGCCCAACTCGTCCAGGAGCTTCTGGCACTCATCTACTTTCGTCCGTGAATCCGCGTTCAGCGCGAGGTGATCGAAGCCAACGCGTTTTTCGCCGTCGTAAAGGTCATCGGCCGTCTTCTTGCCCCTGACGATGATGATCTCAAAGCCTTCGCGCTGATAGCCGAAAGATTCGTCTTTATCGAAGACCAGATCGAAGCCGAGCGCGGGCAGAAGCGCGCCGTAGAATTTTTTGGCGACCTTCAGGGCGTCGGTGCCGATGGTCAAATGGTGGATCGGGTGTACCGGCATAGTTGTGGACGAATCCATTCCTTGAGAGCGAGTGGTTGAAAAAGCGCGAGCGAACAGCGCGTACCACTTGGAGCGCACTCGCTAGTTGCGACAACGGGAACGGCTTGTTCCTGCCTGAATGCAGCGCTTTCGGACGATATCGTCCGGATGTGAGGGCTGCCGGCGCCCGTTCGCTCAGGCGCGGTGCGACAAAAAAAGGATGTTGACGTGGACCATAGGCTAGTTACCACCGGATTTGATATACCGGGTTATAAGATTCAGCGCACACTTGGCGTAGTTCGCGGCATCACCGTTCGCTCGCGGAGCATCTTCGGCAACATCGGTGCGGGGATTCAATCGCTCTTCGGCGGCAACATCACCCTCTACACCGAGCTCTGTGAAGCGGCGCGCTCCGAGGCGTACTCGCTGATGATCCAACACGCCGAGGTGATAGGTGCGAACGCGCTGATCGGCGTGCGCTACGACGCCGCCGAAGTCGCCGGCGGTATCTCGACGGAAGTGCTTTGTTACGGCACTGGCGTGGTGCTCGAACCGGCGTAGGTGGGTGAGCAACCCGTACTAGGGTGAGCAGAGCTCACCCACTCTTGTACTAGGGCGAGCATCGCTCGCCCATAAAAAAATGGGGCAAGCGATGCTTGCCCTAGTACGGCTTGCCCTCCTACATGAGCTACGAAGGGCGGCCGTCGGGGAACGCTTCTTCTTCCGGCGACGGTTCGTATTTCATGGCCAAGGCCTGCTTAAGCACTTTGATGCCCAAGAGCGCGCATTTCAACCGCGCAGCCGATATGCTGATGCCGACGTTGGCCAGCACTTCATCCTTGCCGATCTTCGCGATTTCGGTCAAGGGCATCCCCTTGATCTGCTCTGTGAGCAGGGAAGCCGACGCCATTGAGATCGCGCAGCCGCGGCCGGCGAACTTGACCTCGGTCACTTTCCCATCTTCGACGCGCAGATCCATCCGGATCTTGTCGCCGCACAGCGGGTTGTTGTCCTCGAAGGTCGCGTCGGGATCCGTCAACGTCCCCGCATTGCGCGGATTGCGATAGTGATCCAAGATGAAGTCGCGATAGAGTTCGTCCATGGCGCCGAAGTCGTTCATTTTATCTTGAAGACGGACTTGGCCTTATCGATCGCACGGACGAGCGCATCGACTTCCGCCGGCGTATTGTAGAGGTAGAACGACGCGCGGGCGGTGGCTGCCACGCCGAGCTTTTCCATCAGTGGCTGATTGCAATGATGGCCCGCACGTACGCATACGCCTTCACTGTCGAGAATCGTCGCCAGATCGTGCGCGTGGATGTCGCCGACGGTCATCGATACGACGCCGGTCCGATGGGCGAGCGAGGGTCCGTAGACCGTGACCGCCGGCATCTGCGCAAGCCGCGAGAGCGCGTACTCGGTCAATCGAAGTTCGTATTCGTGGATTCGCGCCATGCCGATCGCCTCGAGATAGTCGACAGCCGCGCCGAGGCCGACCGCCTCAGCGATCGCCGGAGTGCCGGCTTCAAAGCGCGCAGGGACACCCGCGTACGTCGATGACTCGAGCCCCACGACGTTGATCATGCCGCCGCCCGATAAGAAGGGAGGCATCGCGTCGAGCAGTTCTCTGCGGCCCCAAAGAATGCCGACCCCGGTCGGCCCCAACATCTTGTGCGCCGAAAAAGCTGCGAAATCGCATCCCCATGCTTGCACGTCGACGGGCATCCGAGGCACGGCTTGGCACGCGTCCACGACCGAGACGGCGCCCGCCGCCCGCGCTCGCGCCGTTAGCGTGGCGACGTCGTTTATCGTCCCAAGCGTATTGCTGACCGCGGTGAACGCGAAGAGCGCCGCACCATCGAGCAGTGCATCGAGGTTTGAAAGATCGAGCAGTCCATCATCGTCGACACGCACGAATCGCAACGACGCTCCGGTGTGCTGCGCGAGGATCTGCCACGGAACGAGGTTGGAATGGTGTTCCATCTCGGTGAGAACTATCGCATCGCCCTTGCGCACATTCTGGCGGCCCCACGAGTACGCCACGAGATTCAGCGCTTCGGTCGCGTTGCGGACGTAGATGCATTCCGAGGCGGACGGAGCGCCGATGAAGCGAGCCACTTTGCGCCGCGCTTCTTCATACGCCTCGGTGGCCAATTCGCTGATGTGATAGACGCCGCGATGAATGTTGGCGTGATAGCGACGGTAGTAGTCGTCCATCGCGTCGATGACTTGGATAGGCTTCTGCGACGACGCCGCGCTGTCCAAGAACACCAGGGGTTTGCCGTGCGGCCGCTCCTTGAGGATCGGGAACTCGGCGCGGATGCGCGCGACATCCGTTTCGGTAAGGGGCTGAGCGGCGGGTCCTGCGATAGCCGACATTTTCATTCCACCTCGACCTTGATCATGCCGTCATCGACGCGCACCGGATACGTGCGGACGGGTTGGATGGCCGGCAATCGTGTGGCCCGTCCCGTGGCCACGTCGAACCGGGCGCCATGGCGCGGGCATTCGATCTCGCCGCCGATCAATTCGCCCTGGTCCAACGGACCGCGATCGTGCGTGCACACGTCGTCGATCGCGTACACGGAGCCCTCGAACTTGCAGAGCGCGATGCGATGGCCGCCAGCTTCCACGACTTTGACGGCGCCCTCGACGAGTTCGCTGTCTTGTCCGACCGCGACTAGCTGCGGCATGCCCCTATTGCGCCCCGAGACGGCCGATATGTGGTGCGATCAGCTCTTGAAGCGATGCGGTCAGGCGTTCGTCGCCGACCTTCGCGAAGACATCCTGGAAAAATCCCTCGGCGATGATCTTCGTGGCCGCTTGTGGATCGATTCCCCGGCTGCGCAAATAGAATAGCTGTTCTTCGTCGATCGGCCCGACCGTGGCGCCGTGGGTGCAGCGCGTAACATCGTCGATGAGAATCGCCAACTTCGGTTCGGTGTCGGCGCGGGCTCCGTCGGACAACAGCAGATTCCGGTTGGCCTGATACGCCTCGCTTCGCGGCGCATCGTGACCGATCTCGATCACGCCGGTATAGCTTGAGTGCGACTGATCGTCCAGCGCGCTCTTGTAGAGCAGATCACTGCGCGTGTCCGGCGCGTGATGGCCCTGCAGCGTTTGAAACGCGAATTGCTGATCGCCTTCGCCGAAGACGAGGCCGAGCATATCGCTCTCGGCTCCTTGGCCGGCGAGATTCACCTCGACGTCGGCGCGCGAAAGTTTGCCGCCGATGGCGAAGTTCAACGTGATGAGCTTGGCGTTACGGCCGAGCTTGGCTCGCTGATGAGAGAAGACCACCGCATCGCGCGGCGCATTCTGCGCGTGGACGTACGTGAGGTGCGCATCGTCGTCGACATGGATGTCCACGATCCCCGTGGTCAACCTACCCGGCAGCGAGCTCATCTCGAGAACGGATGCGCGCGCACCTTTGCCGATATAAATATCTAAGCGAGGATACGAGCCCGATTTCCAATCGACGATGATCGGCGCGGTCATTTCGACTCCGGCTGGGATATGGATGCTCCCGCCCGAGATCCACAGTGCCTGCGCGAGCGCGGAGAACTTTGAAATCGAGAGGCCGGTATCCGTATTTAGGGCGCTTGTGGCGCCACGGGCAACGCTCTCTTCGAGGATGTCGACCACAAAACCGCGCCCGGAATCCGAAGGCGCGACCGTAAATGCGCACACCGCGCGATCGGGAGAGACCGGCGAAAGATCGATGCCGCCGAAGTTCGTCCGGCGCCAGCCTTCGGTGCGCTCGCCGGGCATCGGCAAGGCGAGATACTTCTCAAACGCGTTCAGGCGAGCCTCGAGCACGTCGTGAGGTTCTAGTGACTGATGCTTCGACAGCGCCTCGATGCTCGCGCGATCGGGCAAATATTCGCCGAGGGTCTCGGTGGCCATGCCTATCCGACAGACCCTTCCATTTCAAGCGCGATCAAACGGTTCAGTTCGACCGCATATTCCATCGGCAGCTCTTTGACGAACGGTTCGAAGAAGCCATTGACGATCATCGTGGTGGCTTCGACCTCGGTGAGGCCGCGGCTCATCACGTAGAACAGTTGCTCCTCGCCGACCTTGGACACGGTGGCCTCGTGCTCGATGCGCACGTTCTTGGCGTCGATCTCCATGGTAGGATATGTGTACGAGCGCGATTCGGCATCCATGAGCAGCGCATCGCAGCGCACGTTGGACTTCACGCCGTCGCAGCCTTCGTACACCTTGACCAACCCGCGATAGGTGGTCTGACCGCCGCCCTTGCTGACCGATTTGCTCGTGATAATAGACGTGGTGTTCGGCGCCGCGTGCACCATCTTCGAGCCGGCGTCTTGGTGCATGCCCGAATTGGCGTATGCGATCGACAGGACTTCGCCCCGTGCGCCTTCACCCATCAGATAGACGGCCGGATACTTCATGGTGAGCTTAGAGCCGATGTTGCCGTCGACCCATTCGACGTGTGCGTTCTTGTACGCCACCGCGCGCTTGGTCACGAGGTTGTAGATATTCTTATACCAGTTCTGGATCGTGGTGTAGCGGATGTGCGCGCCTTCCATGGCGATGAGCTCCACCACGGCGGAATGTAGAGAATTGCTCGAATATTTCGGCGCCGTGCATCCTTCGATGTAATGGACGAAGGAGCCGGGCTCGGCGATGATAAGCGTGCGCTCGAACTGACCCATGTTCTCGGCGTTGATGCGGAAGTACGCTTGAACCGGAACGGAGACGTGCACGCCAGCCGGCACCCAGACGAACGAGCCGCCGGACCAGACCGCAGAATTGAGCGCGGCGAACTTGTTGTCCGCGGCCGGGATGACAGATCCGAAATACTTCTTAACCGTGGCTTCGTACTCGCGCAAGCCCGTGCCCATATCGGTGAAGATGACGCCCTGTGCTTCGAGGTCCTTGCGGATGCTGTGATACACCACTTCGGAGTCGTACTGCGCCGTGACGCCGCCGAGGAATTTGCGCTCGGCCTCGGGCACGCCCAAACGGTCGAACGTTCTCTTGATCTCTTCGGGCACTTCGTCCCAGGTCACGCCCTCGACGTCGGAAGCGCGCATGTAATAGAAAATGTCCGCGAAGTCGATCTGCTCGAGCAGCTCGACGTTCGCCCACGGCGGCAGCGGCTTGGCGAAAAAGATGTCGAGTGCGCGGTGGCGCTGATCGCGCATCCATTGCGGCTCGTCTTTTATCTTCGCGATCTGCTCGACGATGTCGTGATCGATGCCTTTGCGCGACTTGAACGTGTACTTGACATCGTCGTCGCGAAATCCGTACTTGTAATCTTGGTCGACGAGTTCATCGTGCTTGAGAGCCATGACTTGTTAAGCCTCCGCCGGTTCGAGTTCTTTGATGAGAGGATCGTAGCCGGCTGCCTCGAGCTCGTGCGCGAGTTCCGGTCCGCCTTCTTTGATGATCTTGCCCTTGACGAGGACGTGCACCACATCGGGCCTCACGTAGTTGAGGACGCGCTGATAATGCGTGATGAGCAGCACGGAGCGCTCCGGCGCGCGCTGGGCTTCGATGCCCTCGGCGATAATCCGGAGTGCGTCGATGTCCAAACCGGAGTCGGTCTCGTCGAGAATGGACAGCGTTGGCTGCAGGACGAGCGCCTGCAGCATTTCCAGGCGCTTTTTCTCGCCGCCCGAGAAACCGTCGTTGACGTAACGCCGCAGGGTGGCCGGATCCATCTTCAGCCGCGCGCAGCCGTCGTCGAGCAATTTCTTGAACTCGATGGGTGTGAGCGGCGCAGCGCCTTTTCGGCGAGCCATCAGGCAATTGCGCAGAAAATTCGCGACGCTGACGCCCGGCACCGCCGACGGATATTGGAAACACAAGAACATGCCCGCGAGCGAACGCTCGTCCGGCGCCATTTCCAAGATGCTTTTGCCCTGAAAGAGAATGTCGCCCTTGGTCACCGTGTATTTCGGATGCCCCATAAGGGCGAACGAAAGCGTGCTCTTGCCAGATCCATTTGGTCCCATGAGCGCATGCACGGTGCCGCGTTCGATAGTCAGATCGACGCCCCGGATGATCTCGGTGTCGCCCACGGAGACGTGAAGGTCGCGAAGCTCAAGGATTACGTCGGCCATGGTTCCTCTCGAAGTGACAGTCGTCTCTCAAAACGGGACAGAAAATGATTGATGCTCAACCTCATTGTAGGCAGAGCATGCTAGATAGTCAATATTTATGTTGATAATCTTGGCGACTTTGGACTATAATACCTTTGAAGCCATGAGAGAAGCTAGCTTTTTCCAGACCACACGCGGACGAATCGTCGAGTCGCTCAAACGCGGTCCTATGACCGTGATCGAACTCTCTACCGAACACGGCCTCACCCCGAACGCCGTTCGCCAGCATCTTTCGCGCCTCGAACGCGACGCGCTCGTAACCGAGACGTCATCGCGCCGCGGCCCCACCAAGCCGAGCCTCGTCTACGCCCTTACGGCGGATGGCGATCGGCTGTTCCCGCAGCGCTACGACGTTCTACTGAACGCGGTACTGAACGAAGTACGCCGCGGCGGTGGTCCCGACGCGGTCGCCTCCTTGTTCCGCAATATCGGAGCGCGCTCGGCCCGAAAGAACGCGCATCGCTTCGAAGGTAAGGACACCGCCGGACGCATGACCGAAGTGGTCAAGATCCTCGGTGAACAGGGCGTTATGGCCGATGTCGAACAAGAGGCTGAGGGTTTCGTGCTCCGCGAGCACAACTGCCCGTTTAAAGAGACCGCGGTCGCACATCCCCAAGTATGCACCGTCGTGCACACGCTGCTGGAACAAGCGCTTCCGGTCAGACCGCAACAGCGCACGTCGATCGCTCGCGGCGACGACGCATGTGAATTTCTATTGCCGGTGGAATCCGGCTCCGCCGGAGGTATTTAATGGATTTCCCGAAGTTCCAGGAACTCGTCACAACCCGCTTCGGCTTCGCGCAGATGGAGAATCCCACTGCGACCGGCGAGTATTTCTCCGATTCCTGTGGTGATATGTACACTTTCTACCTCAAGATCGATGCCGACCAACGTATTCAAGACATTTCGTATTTCACCACCGGTTGCGGCTTCGGTGTCGCGACGTGCGCGATTCTCACGACGCTGGTCAAGGGCAAGACTGTGGACGAGGCTGCGGCCATCGTACCGGCCGAGATTGAAAGTTTTCTGGGCGGCTTCCCGGAACGAAAGAAAGATTATCCGGAACGAGTTCTCGAGGCGCTGCACGTCGCCATCGGCAACTACCGTAAGGCCATCAAACCGGTCAGCGCAGCGGAGCACTTCGCAAAGATTAATTAGAGCTTAGAAGATTAACTTTGCGTTATTAGTCAATTCGCCTTATATTCTCACGATATCGTAACAATTCAGGACGACAATGGTACTCATAGAAGAGAACCATTAGCGGGGCTGCGTCGTATATCGTATAGACGCATCGCCCAGACTGAAGTCAAGGAATATGAAGAACGCCTCAACGATCACCAGACCCAGAACCACGGCCATCGCGCACGGCCGCCGCGATTTCGCCGACGACGTCATCGTCGTCGGCGCGCGGCTGGACGCGTCCACTTCGAAGCGGTTCGCGCGATCGATGACGCGCTGGCTCGAGCGCGGCAATCGCGAGTGCGTCATCGACATGTCGTCGATCGAAGCTGTCGATTCGTCGGGCTTCGGCTCGCTCATCGCCGCGGTGCGCAAAGTCGAGGAAGCGGGCGGCGCCACAACGGTCGTCTGCACAAACCCAACCGTACGCCGCCTGTTTGAAGTCGCGGGCGTCACTCGTCTCGTGCCCGTCGTGAAGCGCATCGAAGATGCGCGCGCGCTTCTCTCCGCTTTCGAACGCGGAGAGCTCGCGAGCTGATGGCAACCCCTATGCATGGAATTCGCGTCTTTGAATCGCTCGAAGAAGCCCGCAGGGAAGGCTACTTTCTCTTTGACAAGACAGCCGACGGCTTTCTCGTGCGCCGCGACCTAGGCGGAAAATTCGCACTCGCCATCGTCAAGATCACTCCTGCGAGTGTGAACGCTCCGGCCAGTTAGCCGGCGCTCTCCAACATCTTCACGAACTTCTCGACGACCGCCGGATCGAATTGCGATCCGGCGTTTGCTTTTAGTTCGGCGATCGCCTCGGCTTCCGGTCGCGCCCGCCTATATGGCCGCTCGCCCGTCATCGCCGAATATGCGTCCACCACCGACATGATGCGCGCATCGCGCGGGATCGCATCGCCGCGCAATCCGCGCGGGTAGCCCGTTCCGTCGAATCGTTCGTGATGGCAGCGCACGACCTCGGCGAGCTCTTCGAAGCCGCCTGCAGGCCGGATCAACTCGTATCCGAGTTCAGGATGGCGGCGCATTATCGCGATTTCTTCGTCTTCTAGCGGTCCGGGTTTTCTCATGATGGCGCTCGGCACGGCCAATTCGCCTGCATCGAGCAGCACCGACGCGAGCAACAGCAGCGTCCGTTCTTGGGGTGAGTTCTGTTCGTTTTTCGTCCATCGAGCGGTCAGCTGATTGACGGAGCGCTGATGCGCGCGCGCGTAACCACTCCGGTTTGCGACGGCGACGATCAGCGCCTCAAACGGCGAGAATTCGCCGATCAGACCGGCGGTCGAAGCGGTCGCGCCGCCCGGTAGCGAATGGTCGCCGCGCTTTCCGGCGTACAAGGCATCGTCCGCGGCCACCAAGAGCGCTTCCCGGCGGTCGCCGTCTTCGGGGAATATCGCAAAGCCGGCCGACAACGCGATCGGCACCGGTCTGCGCCCTTCGAAGCGGAATGGCTCGCGCGCGATATCCTGGCCCAAACGATGCACGAACGCGCTTGCCGCAGCGCGGTCGGCGCCCGGCAATATCGCGCAGAACTCGTCGCCGCCGTAGCGGCCGACGGTGTCGCTCTCGCGCGCGACGCGTCGCAAAGATTCCGCCACCTGGCGCAGCACACGGTCGCCCACCGGATGCCCGTATGTGTCGTTGAAGCTTTTGAAATTGTCGACATCAAGCATGACGAGCGCGACGGGAGTGCTTTCGCGTTGGGCGCGTTTCAGTTCGATTGCCACTCGCTCTTGAATGGCGCGGTGGTGCAGCAGGCCGGTGAGCGGATCGTGGTCGGCCAAATCACGCGCCTGCTCGTACAGCCGCGCGTTCTGGACTGCGCCGGCGGATTGCTCGGCTATCGCCGAGAGCAGTTTGAGGTGCCGATCGCTGTACGCATTCTTCTCGTACGACTGCACCGATAGAACCCCGATCGTCCGTCCGCCGATCGCCATCGGTGCGGCCACGATCGATTGGACGGTGACGGGTCCCTGACCGATGGTTTGTCGCGTCAGACGGTCGCGCTCGACCGCGTCTTGCACGAGCACGCCTCTACCCGATTCGAAGACCATCCCCACGATAGTGCCCTCGGTGGGAAACAACTGAGGCTCGAAGACTTTTTCGCCTTCCACGAGATATTCGAGCCGTACGGAATCGCGCTCACTCGTTTCGAGCGCGGCGAAGAAGAGCGGCGCGTCGATCACGCGCTTGACCTGACCGTGGATCTGCGCGAAGACGCGTTGCAGATCGAGCTCCGAAGACACGGCGTTGGCCACTTCCACCAAGAGGTTGAGGTCGGCCGCTCGCTGCGTGCTCGCATAGAGATTGCGCGCGTTTTCGACCGCGACTGCCGCCTGCTCGGAGACAGCCGTCAGAAGATCGCAGTGCGACTGATCGTACGCTTCGGCGCGATGGCTCTGCACGCTGAATACGCCGAGCACGCGTTCGCCGAGCTTGATCGGCACGAAGAGAGCGGAACATGGCGCCGGACCTTCGAGGATGTCGATAGTCGGGTACTGATCCCAATCTTCAGGATGCCGGTTGATCACGGCTTTGCCCGTGCGAACGACGACGCTCGACAGCGAGGTGGGCGGAATGACGATCATCTCCGTCGTCGATTGATCGAGTTCGGCCGCGTAGCGCAATTCGAGACGGCTGCCGTCTTCGCTGAGCAATGCCGCAAGGAAAGTGGTCGCGTCCATGACGCGGGCGATCTGGCCGTGGAATTTTCGGAAGAGAGTGGCGATGTCGAATTCGCTGGACAAGACGCGCGCCGTCTCGAGCAGCAGTCGCAGCGCACGCGCGCGCTCCTCCAACCTGCCGCTTTCGTCTGCCAACAGCGACTGATGCCCCGCGAGCACGGCGGCGGATTCCAGCAGCGCAAGATCCTGAGGTTCGAACCGCCTCTCGCCTTGAGCCACGCAAAAACCGACTCGCGCACCGGCGGCATGAATGGGGCAGACCATCGTGTGGAGCGGCGCCGATGGGGCCGGTCCGCCGGCTCGGCGCAGAGACGAAACGGACGCCAATACAGCCGGTTCGTGCGCCGCGAGCGCGGCCGCGAGGGTGCCGGGATCCAGGGCTTCCGGTTCGGAGCGTCCGAGATCGCGATTGTAGCGGTAGCGCACCGGCGATTGTGCGTCGCCGTCCACCGTGGCCACAGCGAAGCGGCGCACTCCGTGGCGCGCGAGAATCTCATGCGCTTTGCCAAGCGCATCCGAGCCGCGCAGCTCTGCAAATGCTCCGGCAATCGCGAACATATCGGAGTTCTCGCTCTGATCCTGCGATGGTTGCGACGGCGGGCGGACTTCCAAGATGAACTTTCGGGCAGGCGCAGAGGGTGGCGCGTGACGCGCCCTATTAATAGGTATCGGCAAGTCGGCCGCGGGCGCCGCAGGATGCGCTGGGTCACAGCTTGTCCCGTATATGCAAATTCCGTAACGCCACCGCTTGGATACTGTCGTATTGGCATGGTAGTGATAAATGCATAAGCGTGATAAGTATTATTCGGCGCTCGTCCGCGCCAAGGCCGCGGCCCGCGACGTCGAACGTGATGATGTTGAGATCATCCGCGTCGACGCCGCGCTCGATACTCGTGCTGCAGCAGTCATCAAGTCGGACTTCACTCGAATGATTTCGGATGGCCGGGCGCTCGCGGTGATCGATCTCACGAACGTCGCGATGATCGATTCTGCCGGACTCGGTTCGCTTGTCTGTGCATTGCGGGCGGTTCGAGAGATCGGCGGCAGCGTTCGCCTCGTCGCGACCGGCGGCCGAGTGTTGCAGATGCTCGAAAAGACCGCACTGACACGCGTGTTCAAAGTTCACCCTTCCGTCGGCGCTGCAATCGCTGCGTTCGCGCCGGCAGCGGCGTAAGATCTGAGGCGGGAGCGGCGCTCACGCGCCGCTAAACCTTAAGTCCATGCCTCGCGACATCCCCATCGGCAACGGCCGGATGCTCGTCACGTTTGACAACCGGTACCAGCTCCGCGACATCTACTTCCCATACGTCGGCGCCGAAAATCACAGTCCAGGAGACGTTTGCCGCACCGGTCTATGGATCGACGGCGACTTCGCGTGGTTTTCCGATGACGCTTGGCGCAGGTCGATCGGCTACGCGCACGAGACGATCGCCACCGACGTGACGCTCGAGCACGACCAACTCCAGGTCCGGGTCGAATGCCGTGATGCGGTCGACCGGGAACGCGACATCATGATCAGGCGCATCGCCGTCCACAATCTCGCCGACCGCCCGCGCGCCGCGAGGCTGTTCTTCCATTACGATCTCCATATCGAAGGCAACGGCATCGGCGATACGTTCGCCTATCGCCCCGACGTCCGCGCGCTGGTCGCTTACAAGCGCAGACGTTACTTCCTCATGAACGGTCAGGTCGGCGAAGGACCCGGCGTCTCAGCTGGAATCGATTCATGGGCGACCGGCGTCAAAGAGGTGAACGGCGCCGAAGGCACGTGGCGCGATGCCGAAGACGGCGTGCTCGAGCGCAATGCGATCGCGCAGGGCTCAGTGGACGGCACGATCGCGCTTCACGCACCGGATATCGAGTCCGGCGGCAATGCGGTGTTCCATCATTGGCTTGCGCTCGGCAAGACGTGGCAGGACGTCTCCACGCTCGACGACGTCGTTCGCCTGCGGGGTCCCTCATGGTTTTTGTCGCGGACTGAAGACTATTGGCGCCTGTGGGTCAACAAGGAAGAGCCGGATTTCGCCGACCTTTCGACGGATCTCGTCGACCTCTACAAACGCAGCCTGTTGATCATCCAGACGCAAGTCGACGAGCGGGGTGCGATCGTGGCGGCGAACGACTCCGATATCCTGCGCCAATCGCGCGATACCTACTCGTACGTCTGGCCGCGCGACGGTGCGCTCGTCGCCACCGCGCTCATCCATGCCGGCTACAGCGTGCCGGCGGCGCGTTTTTTCGAGTTCTGCGCTCAGGCCATGCCGCCCGAAGGCTACCTGCTGCACAAATATAATCCGGGTGGATCGCTCGCGTCTTCGTGGCATCCGTGGCTTGACACGCTCGAGCGGCCGCAGCTTCCCATTCAGGAGGACGAGACCGCGCTCGTCTTGTGCGCGTTATGGGAGCACTATAAGCATTTTCGCGACGTCGATTTCCTTCGCTCGGTCTATCGCCGCCTTATCGTGAACCCGGCGCATTTCATGGCGACGTACCGCGAACCGCACACCGGTCTTCCCAGAGCATCGTGGGATCTTTGGGAAGAACGCCATGGCATTACCGCGTTCACCACATCGACCGTCTGGGCCGGGCTTCACGCAGCTGCCCGATTGGCCCGGCTCTTCGGCGACGAACCGCTCGCCGTGACGTCCGAGACCGCCGCGACCGAGATCAAAGCCGCTGCGCTTCGGTACCTCTGGTCGCCGGAGAACAACCGTTTTTCGCGCATGATCAACGTCGATGACGACGGCGAGATCGTCCGCGATGAGACCATCGAGAGCAGCATGATGGGGTTATGGTATTTCGGGATGTTCGCGCCCGACGACCCACAGGTCGCTGCGACGATCAACGCGGTTCGCGAACGGCTGTGGGTGAAGACGCACATCGGCGGTTGCGCCCGCTACGAACACGACTGGTACCAGCGCGTGACCGACGACACGAACGAGGTGCCGGGCAACCCGTGGTTCATCTGCACGCTGTGGCTCGCGCAGTACGACATCGCCGTGGCTAAGACCCGGAACGATCTCGCGCGCGCCCGCGACTTGCTCAAGTGGCCACTGACGTGCGCGTTGCCAAGCGGCGTGCTAGCCGAACAGGCGCATCCGTATACCGGCGCGGCGCTCTCGGTCTCGCCGCTCACCTGGAGCCATGGCACGTATTGCTTGGCCGTCAGCGAATACGTCGCCAAATGGAACGAGCTGGAGGGTTAACACTCTGTCGGTTCTATTGTAGGAGGGTGAGCATCGCTCACCCATTTTTTTTGGGCAAGCGCTGCTTGCCCTCCTACAGACGAAATAAGATTACGGCACGCGGTATGTCGGCGGCGCGATCATCGGCGATTCAGGTTCGAAATCGCGATAGACGTCTTGCACCGCGAGTTCGAAGGCCACGCGGCTGGGATCGTCGCGAGACACGGTCGATGTCGAGCACGTCCCAGACACCGAATATGCGGCCGCGTCGAGCACGCACCACACCAAAGCCTTCGACTTGCGTTCGAGGTTTGCGGCGGTCGTCGATCCGGCGCGCACTTCTATATGAAGCACCTTGTCGCCGACCACTTTGATTTCGGCGGGCGAGAGGACCGCCACGCGCGGTGCACCGTCTGCGCAGACTGTGACGAGCAACACTGCTCTGGCCGTCTCTCCACGCACCGGCGCTTGGCCAAGTTCGAATCGCATGGGAGCGGGCACCGCATTTCCGATGCGTTCTGCCATCACTATTTGTCCTTACTGTTCGGCGTCCGTGTAACGCTCGCGTCTCCCGGTTGTCCTATTGACGAGCGAGTGAGTGCGAGGATCCTTATGACGAAGATATTCTACTATTGCACGCGGTGTGCGTGCAGCCTCGAAGTGAGCGACGAGACGTGCGCCGCCTGCGGCGTTGAAACGATGGACTCAAATCGCGTTATCCATTTGCAAACCGAAGGCAGTCGCTATAGCCGCAAACGGCCTCGCGGCGCGGCCGCTCCGTCGTTCACCCCTCCTCCAACTCCGCGTTAACACCGAGCCGCAGCTTTCAATCTAAACCTTTCGTCAGGAACGGATTCTCCGCGCGCTCGCGACCAATCGTCGTCATCGGCCCGTGACCGCAGATCACCGCACATTCATCCGGCATCGTGAGAAGCTGTGAGCGAATGGAAGCGATGATGGTGTCGTACGATCCGCCCCACAGATCGGTGCGGCCGATGCTCCCCGCAAACAGCGTGTCGCCGGATAGGATGAGTGGAGCGGAGCCTGGGCCGACGAACGTCACGCTTCCCGGTGAATGGCCGGGGGTGTGTAGCACGTCGAGACCCGAAGCACCGAACTCGACTCTGCCGCCGTCTTTGAGAAAAGCGTCGATGTCCGCTATCGGCGGCGTCGCGACACCAAGCCAACGGGCTTGAACCTCGAGTTCACGATATAATTCCAGATCCTCTTCGTGCAGCATCGCCTTCGCGCCGGTGATCTGCTTCAAATCTGCCATGCCGCCGACGTGATCGATGTGCGCGTGCGTCGCGACGATCGCAGCGACAGTCAGGCCGTGTTTGGCGAGCGCGGCTTCGATGCGGCTGACATCGTCGCCGGGATCGACGACCACGGCGCGTTTCGTCTTCTCGTCTCCAAGGATGACGCAATTGCACTGCAACATGCCGACCGGAAAATGCTCGACGATCATGATGTTGCGCCCGAACGCTTTGCAGACGCCTTGGCGAGAAACGGCGCAGTCTCCACGATGAACCGCTCGTGCGTTCCCGACATGATTATTTCGGTGTCGTCGCGTGCTTCGACGTTGAAGACCAACCGCCGGCGGTCGATTTCCGCGAGCTCGGCGGTGATGGTGAACGACATGCCCTCCGGCGTGGCGGCGAGATGCCGCACATCGACGCGCGTGCCCACCGTGGATTGGCCTGGATCGAGCCCGCCACTCACGCACGAAAGACATTCTGTCTCAAGAAGACTGACGAGATGCGGCGTCGCAAGAACGCGAACACCGGGATTGCCGTAGTGGTCGGCGAGCCGCTCGGCATCGGCGCGATAAGTGTGCGACGATCGCATGCCGGGTTGAAGACGGTGCATGACGTCGCGCCTTCGCGAAAGGTGCGCCACGGCCCCCGTGCAAGTCTATGCCGGCTACGATGAAGACGACAACCATCCGCGATAACCGCGACGACGCCGGCCGGGCGCTGGACGCGCGGATCCTCGCGCTTATGGATGCTTCCGGCGATGATGCCGCTTTCGACCGCCTCGCGGTCGATATATACGCGTATCAGTTCGAGCGCAACGCTCCATACCGGCGATTCTGCGAGCGTATGGGCAGCGATCCATCGCGCGCGTCGTCGTGGCGTGACGTCCCCGCGGTAGCCGCGGCGTCTTTTGGTGACGCACGCCTCGCGTGCTTTGCGCCCGACCGCAACGCACTCACCTTTGTCTCCAGCGGCACCACGACCGGCGGCGCACGCGCATCGCGCCACGAGCTCGATGCTGCTGAACTCTACGACGCGGCGCTGGCCGCGCAGTATCGCGCTCTCGTGCTGCCCGATGTCCCAGCTCTGCCGCACGTGTTCCTCGCGCCGGCGTTCTCCGATGCGCCCACCTCTTCACTCTCGTACATGCTTTCCGCGATCGATCTGCGCTTCGGTGCTGCAGGCGGCGGATTTTACGTGCGAGCGGGCGCGTTGGACTTCGGGGGACTTCGCGCCGCGCTCTCGGTGAAACAACCACGCGTGGTCTTTGGCACGGCATTTTCCTTCGTCCATCTCGCAGAGCAATGCCGCGCGACACGCACGCGTTTCTCCCTCGCTGCGGGAAGCCGCGTGGTGGAGACGGGCGGTTTCAAAGGAAAGTCGCGCGAAATCACGCGCGAAGAGCTGTATGCGTCGTTCGACGAGCTTCTCGGCGTGCCGCCGGAGCATTGTCTCTCAGAGTACGGCATGTGCGAATTGGGCAGCCAATGGTATGATGCGAATATCGCCGATGTCTCCGCGGGCCGCAATCCGCGACGCCACGTCAAAATCGGACCGCATTGGACTCGCACCGTCATCGTCGATCCGGTAACCACTTCGCCCCTCGCATCCGGCGAGACCGGGCTCCTTCAGATCTTCGACATGAGCAATCGCGGTTCGGTGGCCGCGGTCCTCACGGGCGATCTTGCGCGCGAACGCGACGGCGGCATCGAGGTCGTCGGCCGACATCCCGGCGCGCCGCCGAAAGGCTGCAGCATCGCGGCCGATGCGAACCTTCGCGGACTTGCGACATGACGACGCTTTCGCCCATCGGCGAGATCCGGGCGGCAGCCACGGAACGCTTCGTGCGCGAATGGCGCGACCCGTATTCGTGGGTGCGCCGGGAAGCGCGCGAACGGCTCGCAGGCGGGTTCTGGTCGGGGCAAGTCATCGAGCGTGCCTTCGACAAAGTGTTCAGTGATCGGGCCGAAGAAACTCCCAACATTCTCATTGGCAATTGGTTCGAGCACTGCAGCGACCATGCTCGTCGCGCGCTGGTGATCCTACCTGGTAACGTCATCGGCCCGGCGCTATGCGCCGCCTATTCGGTCGCGATAACCGGGGCCAGTGCAATTCTTAAGGCCGCAAGCTCGGAACGCGCCGTCGCCGATATCGTCGCACGCCAGTGGAACGAAATCGGATATCCGCTCGCCGGCGCGATCGAAGCGCGCTATTGGCCGGGCGGCGATCTTGCCGCGGAGGCCGATGCCGTCGCCGATGTCGATGGCGTGATCGCGTTTGGAAGCGATGAAACTATCGATTCCATTCGAGGCCGCGTGCCGGCGACGAAGCACTTCAAGGGTTACGGCACGCGATATAGCTTGGGACTCGTGACGCACGGCGCCGATCTCTTGCCGGCCGCAGAGAGCGCCGCGATCGATGTGTCCATGTTCGATCAAGCCGGCTGTATGTCACCGCAGACCATCTACGTCGTCGGCGATGCGTCGCGGGCATTGCGTTTCGCCCACGCACTCGACGGTGCGCTGCACCGCACAAGCCTATGGTTGCCGCGAATAAAACCGTCCTACGATGAGGCGGCGGCCGCCAACGAAGTCTTGCGGCGATCGAACCTCACCGCGATGCCGGCTAATAGCCACGGCTTGTCGCCGATCCTCTCTGGGCCGGAGAACGGTGGCTGCGCGGACTATCTCATCGTCGTCGAGCCGCAGGGTCCGCCTCGCACGCACGGATTTGGGCGCATCGTCGTGGTTATGCCGCTCGAACTGGGGCGGCCGCCCGTGCTCACAATGCGATTCGAGGCACTCGGCATAGCGGCCGGCGATCGTGAAGAAATCGAAATCGACGTCTTTCGCGCGCTACGGGGCGACGTTGAAAAGAATCAGCCCAATCTCGTCGACCTTGGCCGCATGCAAGAAGCTGTCGGTCTGCCGTCGGCCAACGACTTCATTCGCCGCACCGGCGATGTCGACTGAGATGGCGCTCGATTTGAGGCAAGTATGAACGGTTGCGATCTGCCGGAAATCGTGGTGACGCCCCCGGGGCCGGAGAGCCGCCGCCTGTCTGCCGAGCTGAGGCAAGTCGAGAGCCGCAATGTCACCTTCGTCGGGCCGGACTCGCCCATATTCTTGAAAAGCGGCGCCGGCGCAAATCTGCAGGACGTGGATGGGAACACATACGTCGACCTATGCGCCGCGTTTGCCGTCGCGGCAGTCGGCCATAGCAATCCGCGAGTGATCTCGGCGATCGCGAACCAAGCCGCCCGTCTGCTGCACGGGATGGGTGATGTCTATCCCACGGAAGAAAAGGTCGTCCTAGCGCACGAACTGTGCGCGCTCGCTCCTGGACGGTTCGAGAAACGCGTTTATTTCGGCGTCACCGGCGCCGACGCGGTGGAAGCAGCCCTCAAGACCGCCATGATGGCCACGGGCAAACCCGGCGTCATCTGCTTTGAGGGCGCTTATCACGGACTATCCTATGGGGCGCTCGAGGTCACAGACCGCGATCATTTTCGCGCGCCTTTCGCCCGGCAACTGGGCGGCTTTTCGCGGCGCTTGCCCTATCCGGATGACTCGACATGGCTGGAGAGCATCGCAGCGATCGAGCTAATCCTCGGCGACCGCACGTCGCCTGGCATCGGTGCGGTGCTGGTCGAACCGATCCAAGGTCGCGGCGGCGATCGTCCCGCCCCGCTTGGCTGGCTGCGGGCGGTTCGCGAACTGTGCCGGACTGACGGGCCGCTCCTCGTCCTGGATGAGGTCTATTCCGGCTTTGGCAGGACAGGCCGCTGGTTTGCGTGCGAGCATGCCGGGATCGCGGCGGACCTGCTGTGCGTCGGGAAGGGCATGGCGTCGGGGTTCCCGATCTCCGCATGCATCGGCCGCGCCGACGTGATGGATAGCTGGCCGCCCTCGACCGGCGAAGCCATTCATACAAGCACGTTCCTCGGCAGTCCCACGGGGTGCGCCGCGGCGCTCGCCTCGATCACGGAGCTCCGCGATCGGAAGCTGGTCGAACGCGCCGCTTCATTTGGGGTGCTCATCGAGGAGCTGCTCCGCGAGCTGCGCCGCGAAGCACCAGACAAAGTCAAAGCAGTGCGCGGCCGCGGCATGATGTGGGGCATCCAGTGCGCGAACGCCGAGATCGCGTCGAGGGCTGCGGTGGAGGCGCTTCGGCACGGTGTACTCGTTCTCACGAGCGGCGTGCTCAGCGACGTGATCGCTCTTTCTCCACCGCTCGTCATCACCGAAGAACAACTGCGTCATGCCATCGGTGTACTTAGCAGTTCACTAAAATGAAGTTATCCACAATTTATTTTAAAAACGAACGAACATTCGGCTTGCGTGGCTATAACCTAGTGCTTATACTGCACTTACACCGACCGCGCGGTGCCGAGACAGGAAGCACACAACGGATGCTGCGATTGCAATCGCAGAGAGCGGAACGACTCGGGAAAGGCACCCCTGCCGTTGGGGATCCGGCTCCCGCCGGATGATGGACCTGGGGATCGCGTCCCAGAGAAGCCAACGTTAAGCGAGTAGAGGGTCCGGTACCCACCACTCAATGACGCGGCGACAGTGCCATCGGCCAATCAGATAACGGCCGGGCCGAAAGGCTCGGCTGTTTCTGTGGAGTAAAGCCTCGTCGTGCCCGAAACCCGCCTCCTTCGCGACGTAGTTCATGAAGAGCCGCCTCGCGACACCGCGCGCTTTGGCGCCTTCAGCTACCGCCAATTTCGACTGCTCTGGTTCGGCCTGCTCGTGTCCAATGCCGGATCGTGGATGCAGATGCTCGCGCAGGGCTGGCTCGTCGTGCAGTTGTCGAACAGCGCTGCCGAAGGGTCGTTCTATCTCGGCATGGTCGGCCTCGTGCGCGCCGCCCCGGTCCTTGCACTTTCGGGATTCGCCGGCGCGCTCGCCGACCGCCACGACCGGCGCCGGATTCTCACGCTGACGCAAGTCTTGATGGGCTTGTCCGCGCTCGTACTTGGCATTCTCGTTGAGATCCACGCCGTGAAGATCTGGCACGTCATGATCATGGCGGCGATTTCGGCGGGCGCGAACGCGTTTGACGCACCGACGCGGCAAGCGATGCTGCCACAACTCGTCGGCGAGCGCGATCTCATGAGCGCCATAGGGCTTAATTCCGCCGCATTCAACGGACCGGCCCTCGTCGGTCCGGCGCTCGGCGGCTTGGTCGTCGCGGCGGTCGGCATCGCCCCGTGCTTTTTCATCAACGCCGGATCGTACGTCGCCGTCTTGATCGCTCTCGCGATGATGACGCCCCAACCGCCCGTGAGCACCGCACGAAAGAGAAGCCTGTTGGGCGAAGCAATGGATGGATTTGCGTACGTCGGAAGGGAGCCGCGGCTGTTGGCGATCTTCGGCATGCTGTCGTTGATGGGGCTTGTCGCGCGGCCGTACCTGCAGCTGCTGCCGGCATTCATCAAGGTGGTTCTCGGCGGCGGTCCTCAGGCGCTCGGCATCGTGATGGGGGCGGCCGGAGGAGGCGCGCTGCTGGGGTCGCTCGTCACGGCGCTCATCGGGATCACGCGCGGCCGGGGCGCTCTGATGGTCGGCAGCGCGGCGTTTGCCGGCGCTGCGCTCGTCTGGTTCTCCTACAGCTCATCGGTGTGGGCGGCTTCGACGGCGCTCATCGTGCTCGGCGGATCGATCATGGTGTTCATGGGCATGTCGAACACGCTGATCCAGACCTACACGCCGAGCGAAATGCGCGGACGCGTGATCTCCATCTATACCATGACGGTGCTCGGCTTTATGCCGCTCGGTTCGGGCCTTCTCGGATGGACCGCGAGCCTGACGTCATTGCCGCTGACGTTTGCCGTGAGCGGCGCGTTGGTGGTCGCGGCCGCTGCATTACTCGCGTTGCGCAGCGACGTGCGCGCGCTGGCGTGAAGCCCGGCGAAAAGATTTACTGCGGATAGCTCTCCAGCGTCTTTTTGACCGAGCTGAGGAAGCGCGAGGCCACTGCACCGTCAAGCACCCGGTGATCCAGACACAGACATAGATTCATGATGGAGCGGATCGCGATCGCATCGTTGACCACCCAGGGACGCTTCACGACTGCTTCCATAGTGATGATCGCGGCTTGCGGCGGATTGATAATCGGAACCGAAGCGACATTGCCGAGCGCGCCGGTGTTGTCGACCGTGATGGTGCCATCGGTGAGATCGGGCATGGTGAGCCGGCGCCGCCGCGCTTTGTCGACGAGTTCGGCGATGGATTGCGCAAGACCGGCTAGGCTCAAGCGGTCCGCGTCGCGCACGACCGGAACGACCAGTCCCTCTTCGACGTCGATCGCGATGCCGACGTTGATATGCTTGCGTTGGATGACATGATCGCCGCCCCACGCGCTGTTGACCAGCGGATTTTCTTTCAACGCACGGCAGACGGCTTGCACGACGATGGGCAAGTATGTGAGATTGACGCCTTCGTGCGCCTTGAAGGCGGCCTTCTCGCGGTCGCGCCAGCGTGAAAGTTCGGTGACGTCGGCCTCCATCATGCACCACGCGTGCGGGATGGTGGTGGCGGCTTGCGTCATGCGCTCAGCGATGGTCTTGCGCATCTGCGAGAGGCGGATGATGGTGTCGTCGTCGCCGGCGTGCGCGAGAACGGGGGCATGCGCCGCGGACGGCGGGGCTGCCGTCCGGGCTTGGCTCGATCCAGCGGATGCGGCGGTTGCTTGCGCTACTTGTGCTGCCGGCGAGAACCTCGTGGCCACGCCGCTTTCAACCGCCTTTACGACATCTCGTGCGGTGATGCGGCCGGCGCGCCCAGTTCCCGCAACTCCGCCAAGATCCAGTTGATGCTCGCGCGCGAGCTTGCGCACTGCCGGAGAATAGCGGGCGCCGTTAGCCTGCGCGGGCGGCGCGGCCGTTCGAGAATTGCCGGGCGAGCTTGCGCTCGGCGCTGCCGAAGCTACATGGCTTGCCGCTGCTGCGGCCGGAGCACTTGTCGCGGCCGCCGGCGCTGCCGTTCCCGCTTCGATGATTTCGCATACCGTGGCGCCCACCGGCACGGTCTCGCCCTCTTGGACGAGAATCTCTCCGACGGTACCGCCGAACGGTGAGGGGATCTCCGACGCGACCTTATCGGTCTCGACTTCGAGCAGCGGCTCGTATTTGGCGATGGCTTCGCCCGTTTTCTTGAGCCAGCGTCCGACTGTGCCCTCGGTGACGGTCTCACCGAGTTGCGGCATGGTGACTTTTGCCAATGATGCGACCCTCTAGAACGCCGCGAGATCGCGCAACGCCGCAGCGATGCGCTCGGGGCTCGGCATGAATGCTTCTTCGTAGACCTTAGAGTAGCCCATCGCCGGCACGTCGGGCCCGCAGAGGCGGCGGACCGGCGCATCGAGTTCGAACAACGCTTCCTCGGCGATGATGGCCGAGATCTCCGCGCCGACGCCGCCGAATTTGTTGTCCTCGTGAACGATAAGCACTTTGCGCGTTTTGGTGGCGGTAGTGAGAATCGCCTCGCGGTCCATCGGGCGGATCGATCGCAGATCGAGAACTTCGACGTCGATGCCGTCCTTGATCAATTCTTCCGCAGCCTGAACCGCGAAATGCCGCATAAGGCCGTACGTGATCACCGACAGATCGCGGCCCGGCCGCGCTATATCGGCCTTGCCGATGGGCACGGTGTGCCTTCCATCGGGCACATCGCCCTTTATCAGCCGGTAGGTCTTCTTGTGTTCGAGGAAAAGGACCGGATCTTCGTCCTCGATCGCGGCGTTGAGCAATCCCTTCGCATCCGCGGGCGTGGACGGCGCGAGCACCTTCAGGCCCGGCACGTGGTAGAACAACGCTTCGATGCTCACCGAGTGCGACAACGCGCCGCCGACTCCGCCGCCATACGGCGTCCGGATGACAAGCGGACACGTGTTGCCGCCCGCGCTGCGGTAGCGAATTTTCGCCGCTTCGCCGACTATTTGGCTGTACGCGGGATAGATGAAATCCGCGAATTGGATCTCGGCGATCGGCCGCAAGCCCGCGATTGCGGCGCCGATGGCCACTCCGATGATCGACGCTTCTGCAAGCGGCGTGTCGAGGATGCGATCGCGGCCGAACTCCTCGAGAAAATCCTTGGTTATGAGGAAGACGTTGCCCCGTGCTCCGACATCTTCGCCGAGGATGAAGACCCGTTCGTCTCGCGCGAGCGCATCGTGCAATGTCTCGCGCACGGCTTCCAGTAGATTTTTGACTGCCATCTAGATCCTCGAGGCGTTCGTGACGCAATGGGCAAGCGATGCTTGCCCTAGTACGGAATCGGCCCTAACGGAATCGGCCCTAACGGAATCGGCCACATAGAACACGTTAGGAAAGCGGGCCTTCGGCATAGACGTGCGTGTACAGGTCTTCAGGCGAGGGCGACGGTTGCATTTCGGCCCAATCGGTTGCTTCATTGACTTCAACAAGTGCGCGCGCCTTGAGCTCGGCGGCAGCCGGCTCGTCGAGGTAGCCGCGATCGGCGAGCCATGCCTCAAAGCGCGGCACCGGGTCGCGTTTCTTGACTGCTTCGATCTCGTCCGGCGTTCTATACGTGAGCTGATTGTCGTCGGTCGTGTGCGACATCGCGCGATAGCATTTTGCCTCGACGAGCGTGGCACCGCCGCCCGCGCGCGCGCGATCGACCGCTTCGCGCACGGTGACGTATGACGCGATCGGATCGGTGCCGTCGCAGATCACGCCCGGCAGGCCGTAGGCGACCGCGCGGTCGGCGACGTTCTTCACCGCCATCTGCATGGATTGCGGCACCGAGATCGCATACTCGTTGTTCTCGCACAAGAAGACGATCGGCAGTTTATGAATGCCGGCGAAGTTCAGCGCTTCGTGCCATTCGCCTTCGCTGGTCGAACCCTCGCCGAACGATGTCAGCACGACCGCATCTTGCTTGCGCATCTTGTGCGCGAGCGCCATGCCGACGGCATGCGTCACATGCGCCGCGATGATGGACGATATGCTCGCGATGTTGCGATCCGGCACGCTGTAATGATTGGGGAATTGGCGGCCGCTCGAAAACACGTCGGCTTTGCGCGCGAACAGGCACATCAGTTGCTCGCGCGGCGTCACGCCGAACGAAAGCGCCATGCACGTGTCACGATAGTAAGGGACGATCCAGTCGGTGCCGCGCCGCAATGCGAACGCAGCCGCGACTTGAATGGCCTCATGTCCCTGGCAGGTTGCGGCGAACGGTATCTTGCCCTGCCGGTTGAGCGCGAATCCGCGATCGTCGCACGTCCGCGTCAGAATCATGAAATAATACATATCGCGCAGACGATCGGGGGTGAGTCCCTCCGGCAACGTCTCGCGAACGCTCGGTTCGCTCTTCATGAGGAGCGAGGTTCGTTCCGTGCGGCCGCGTATTCCTGGGACGCGTTCGGCCTAAATCTCGATTCCGTCGTCGTGCGTCACCGTTTTGCGAGCGACACCGGACTCGAACGCGGCATTGGAGACCGCCTTGGCGACTGCTTCGACAACGCGCGTGTCGAACACGCTAGGTACGATATATTCGTTCGACAGTTCGTCCGCCCCGATCACGGCGGCGATCGCATTGGCCGCCGCAAGTTTCATCGGCTCGTTGATCCGGCGCGCGCGCGCGTCGAGCGCGCCTCGGAAGACGCCGGGGAACGCGAGAAGATTGTTGACTTGATTCGGATAGTCGGACCGGCCTGTTGCCATCACCGCCACGTAAGGTTCGGCGATATCGGGCGCGATTTCGGGCAAAGGATTGGCCATCGCGAACACGATGGGGTCTTTGGCCATGGTCTTCAGATCCGCAACGGTCAGAACGTCCGGACGCGACAACCCGATGAAGACGTCTGCGCCGGGTAGCACGGCGGAGAGCGATCCCTCGCGCCGGTCTTTGTTGCCGTTGTCTGCGAGCCACTGCCACATCTCGTTGCCGGGATACGAGCGGCCAGCGACGAGCGCACCGTCGCGATCGACGCCGATGACGTCGGCCGCGCCAGCAGAGATGAGGATCTTGGCGCATGCGCCGCCGGCCGCGCCGATGCCGTTGACCACGATCCGCGTTTGCGACATTTTCTTGCCGACTACTTTGAGCGCGTTTAGCAGCGCCGCCAGGATCACGATGGCGGTGCCGTGCTGATCGTCGTGCATCACCGGGATTTCGAGAAGGTCGTCGAGTCTGCGCTCGATCTCAAAGCAGCGCGGCGACGAGATGTCCTCGAGATTCACGCCGCCGAAGACCGGCGCGATGCGCACGACGGTGTCAACGATCTCGTCGACGACTTTTGTGTCGAGACAAATCGGAAAAGCGTCGACGCCGGCGAACGATTTGAACAGCATGGCCTTGCCCTCCATCACGGGGAGCGCCGCGTATGGCCCGACATCGCCGAGCCCGAGCACCGCGGTGCCGTCCGTGACGATGGCCACCATGTTTCGTTTGACGGTGAGCGCATAAGCCTTCGCTGGGTCATCGGCGATGGCGAGACTCACTCGTGCGACGCCCGGCGTGTAAACACGCGAGAGGATCTCGCGGTTGTTGACCGGCATTCGCGGAACGACCTCGATCTTGCCGCCCAAATGCGCAAGAAATGTGCGATCGCTGACGTTGATCACGCGGACTCCGTCCACGTTGCGTAACGCCGCCACCACCGCGAGCAGGTGATCGTCATCCTGCACGTCGATGCTTATATCGCGCAGCACGGTCTTCTTGCCGACGCGATTGACGTCGACCGCGCCGATCCGGCCGCCGGTTTCCGCTATCGCGTGCGCCACATTGGCAAAGGTGCCGAGCGCCGTTATCTGTTCGATCCGGACGATGGACGAAAAACCGATCTTCATTTGCTGTGACACGTGACTGCTTGTCCCCCGTGCGGACAGAAAGGGAATGGCGCGTCGCGGACTAGAACGCCAGCCCTCACATTCCCCGATTCCGGAGGAAATCTTCGTTGCGCCGAACGCTCGCGCTCGCAGTCATCGTCGTCACGCTGTGCGTGAACCTCGGCGCTTGTTCCACGCCGATCGACACGGGCAGCAATATCCCCGCACAGAGCCAGCCGATCTACACCGTGCTCGCGCTCCTCGGATTAGGCATTGCCATTGCGGCGATTCACCATCACGCCGAGAAGCCGAGCTCGGGATCCCCGAAGATTGCGCAGACGCCGAGCAGCGTTATTCCGCTCCGGTTGAGCAATGCGACGCCCTTCGACGTGACGCTCGATCCGCTCGTGCCGGGCCAGTTCGGCGCGCTGCTTGCTGGCTCGTCGGGGTCGGCGTCGGTGTTCGAGCTTGGCGATATCTCATCGGATGGGGTGACGTCGCAATACACGCTGCCGGTGGGATACCAGCCGGCGGCGGTCGCAATCGACGGCGGGGCCACCAACCAGGAGTGGTTCGTGAACGGCAGCGGTCTCGTAGACGGCTGTCAGATCGGGCCAACCGTTTGTACGCCAAGCCCTGCTCCGTTCTTCGATGCGCTTGCGACCGGCGGCACGCGATACATCGCCGCAGACGGCCAGCATCTCTTCATCGCACGAGACGATGGGGCCGGCACTGTCACGTGGTCGGCGTTCGATCTCGCTGCCAACAACGTTGGAACGGGCTCATACACGTACACCTCGGGAACCGGCAAGGGGCTTTATCCAAGAGACGCGGTCGTATCGATCGGAAGTTCGGTCAGCCAGTTCCTGCTCTTCCATCAAGATGGCACGACGCACGAGATCCAGTTGACGTCGCCACCAACCACCGGGCTTGGACCGACTCTGAATCCGGTGCCCACGAATATCGGCAATGCGACCATCAACGGAGTTGATATCTACGGCTTCACCGGATCGCCATCCGCAGGACTGTACTCGATCGCACGATATGACGCCGTTGGCACCGATCCGCTCGCCTACACCATTCAGGCGGTCACGCTGGTCGCTTTCAACGGCGTCACTAAACCGCCCATCGGCACCTCATTCAAGGTACCGCTCACCAACCTGCATGCGGACGGCGCCGGGATCTACGGTCTGGATCCCAACGGCACGCTCGTGACGTTCAATGTTTTCTAAGAACGGCATCGCCGCCAACGATGTGCTCCGCGCAGTCGCGGAAAACGCGGATGCCGTCGCGGCCGGCGTCTGCCGCCGCTTATTGCTGCCGCTTGAACGGGCCGATGAAGAGCGCGCAAGCCGGCTGCTCGACACCTTGCGCGGCTACTACGCATGCGGCGGAAGTGTGGCGAAGACGGCTGAAAAGTTGTTCCTGCACCGCAACAGCGTGCGCTACCGGCTGGATCGCGTGCGCTCATTGCTCGGCGCCGACATCGATCATCCGGAAGTCGCCGCAGCACTTCTCGCCGCATTCGCGGTGGCGTCCAGCGCGGTGCCCAAGAAGGAGTACCATGAAGCTCAGCGCGCGAAATAAATTGCCGGGCGTCATAGAGCGCATCGAAGTCGACGGCATCACCGCGAAAGTCACCATGCGCTGCGGCGACAACTGCCTTGTCGCCGTCATCACGCGCGAATCCGTCGAAGACATGGATCTTCACGTCGGTGACGCGGTCAGTGCCGTCATTAAGTCATCGTCGGTGATGCTCGCCAAAGAATGACCGGTCAGCCCAGGGGCAACCACACCCGGACCGTGGTCCCGCGGCCCGGCGTAGGCTCGACCGATATCCGTCCGCCATGGGCTTCAACGATGCGTTTGCTAAGGCTCAAACCCAGCCCGAGGCCCTGACTCGCGTTATTGTGTTTGCGCGCCGCGTGGTGATAGGGCGAAAAGAGATCGCCGACGACGGCGTCATCTATGCCCGAACCGCGATCGACGATCGCGATCGACACTCCGTCGTGGTCGAGTTCGGTGTTCACGACGATGTCGCCGTCGCCCGGCCAGTACCGATCGGCGTTGCCGATAAGATGCGCGAACGCCCGCGTGAGGCGGTCGAGGTCGGCCTCAAGAAATATTTCCGTCGCCTGAGTATCGATCCGCACCGCGTGCCGCGGCGAAAGATCAATGGCCGCCACCGAGGCGTCGAACACATCCGAAAGACACAGCCGGGCGATGCGCAACCCGGCGCGC
>DATCBN010000023.1 GCA_036511855.1 Candidatus Eremiobacteraceae bacterium
GAGAACCACGATCTCTCGCGCACCGGCGAGCCGATCCATCGCGTGCAACGGCTGCGGATCATGGCGGACTGGTTCGCGAAATACATCGGCCCCTAGCGCTCCGTGGGGCCCCACAGATCATATCGGCGCCGTTCGTCTCTGTAGGGCCGACCTTTACGGTCGGCCTCACATCAAGCGCGAGCCCTCAAGGTGTGAACCTCAATATCGCTCGCGCCGCCGTGACGTAGTTCGGGTCAATCGCTAGCGCGTGGCGCCAGTAGTCCACCGCGTCCTTCTCATCGCCGGAGCGGTGCGCTGCCCACGCGCCGTAATCCCATGCGAACTTGTTCGACGGGTCGTCCGTAACGCTCCGCGCACACGCTGCGAACGCCGGCTTGTAGTCGTGGCCGATCTCGTAATAATCGCGGCACATCTGAAACGAGAGCGGACCGCTGTGCGGGTTGTACAAGAGGCCTTGTTTGAGCGTTGAGAGCGCGGCTTGGTAATCGGCAGCGTGAACTCGTCCGTCCATGCCTTGCAGCACCGAAAGCGCTAGCCATGGTTCATAGAGATGTGAATAGATCCGAGTCGATTTGGCGTAGTAGCGCTCAGCCAAGTCGAGGCTCAGCATCCGTTCGAAGCTGAGTCCCCGGTAGTACACGACGTAGCCGAAAATGGGTCTGAACAGGAACCAGCCGGCAACCAGCACCACCACCAAGATGATCCAACGATCGTAGGTCCGCACGACATATGGACGGACATCCTCCGCCTGGATCGACTTCGAATTGTCCATCACGCGATCACCGCAAAGAACAGCGCGAGGAAGACCAGGACGTAGCCGGCCGCCATCTCGGCCGCCAGATGCCACTTCTTAACGCGCGGGCTGTTCATGTACCACGGCGCGAAGAGCCCGACGAAGAACACCGGGATGCCGTGGCCCACGCCGAACGCGAACATGAGCAGCGATCCGAGCAAGAGCTTCCCCTTGAATGTCGTCACGGCCAGCGCAGCGATCATGAACGGCGTCGCATCCGGCGCGATGAGAAACGCGAATCCGAAGCCGAGCAGGAACGCGCCCATCCAGCCGCGGCCGGCGTGCGTGAGTGCGTCGGAAAACGGCATTTTTATCGGGATCTCGATCAACCTGATCATCGACAGGCCCATGATCAGGCAGAGCGCGGCGGTGAAGTAGTACAGAAACCCCGTCATCGTCAACAGCGCGCCGAACGATCCGGCGAGGGCGCCGACGCCGCTGTACACCACGCAGATGCCGGCGATGAACACGAGCGAGAGCATCGCCGCTTGCCCGGGCGATTTGGCGACGTTGCCCGCGTAGTTCGCGATCGCGACCATGCGCGGCACGCTCGACGGGCTCAGGGAACTCAAGATGCCGCCCAACGCCATCAGTACGATGGCAAGTCCGAGATTGTCGGAGACCGCATCGCCGAGCTTATCGGTCACGGCGTAGATATTCGTATAGTCCATGACGGTGTTCAATGTCCTCCGAACTCGAGGCCGGCGTCGAACGACCTGCCTGTGTAGTAATGATTCCCTTGTGCGTTGAGATACGTGATGAGGTATTCGTGATTCAGCACGTTTCGCACGCGCAAGGTCAGTTTCACGTCCGAATTCAGCGCGATGCCTTTTTCGGCGTCAAACGTGATGTGTGGTGAGTACTTGCAAAAACCGGGTGTGCCGGGAGGACACGCGGCCGAAGAGAGCCCGCTGCCGTATTCGCCGTCGAGCGACAGCCAGCCGCCGCGATCGTTGTTGAGAACTGCGCCGCTCGTCGCGCCCCATCGTTGTTCGTGGTCCGCAGGCGTCCAATCGGTCGGCGAACCAAAACACGGCGCGAGCAGTTGGGTCTCGCAGCCTTTGTTGACAGAGTACGTGTGGTTCAGGGAGAAGTAGAGCCGGCCTTGCCGGCTGAGGGGCGCTTGATAGTACGCCGATTGCGTCGCGATGCGCCCGAGCTGATAGTTGATATCCTGGTGGAGCAGCGTGACGCCCACTTGCGTGTCGTCGATGAGATCCGTCGCGTTTTTCCACATGACGCGCAGGCCAAGCTCGCCGGAACCGACCGGAAGATGTCCGCCGAATTCGTAGTCCGAATCGCGTTGCGGTTTGAGGTCGAAAGCGGCGACTTGTTGCTGCAGAGGCAGATCCAGTAGTTGCGCCGCTTGCGGCGACACGTTCTCAAAAGAGAACGGGGTGAAGAACCGGCCGTAGTATCCGTAGACGCTCGCGCGCGGACTCAGGATCTTCGTCAATTTCACGCGCGGACTGATCATCGAGAATCCGCGGTCGAACTGCGTCGACTGCAATTGAAATGCGTCCCCGCGCAGCCCATAGTCCAGTTGGTACGCGGTCCCCATGTGCCAGCTATCCTGGAGATAGACCGCCTCGGTATGGCCGCTGTTCGGCGAACTGTCGACGACGGGAAACGGCGCGTCGGGGGTGAGCGGCGTGTAGAGCGGGGAGAGGAAGTTTCCCGGCTGCAGCGTGACGCCAAACGTCTTTGCGATGTGGGCGATATCGTACAGACCACCCCAACTCACTTCGTGTTTTCCGCTCGAGAGGGCGTTGTCGAGGTTGAATTTGTAGTCGGTGGCGGTGCGGTCGCCCGACAGGGAATACGCGCAGGTTCCGTTGGCATAATTCGGGATCGTGAGTGCGTTCGCACAGTCGGTCGATGCGCCGCCACCGGCAGACCAAAGATTCTCACCGTAGGTCCAGTCGTTGCCCGGGTCGCCGAAGTCGCGGATATGCGAGTGCTTGAAGCCGAAACCGTACGAGAGCGAGCCGCGATCGCCGATCGCGTGACGCATCTGCACCGAGGTGAACAAGTCGTCTTGCGTCTCGTTGTCATCCGAAGTGAGTGGCTGACCGCCGGTGAGATCCAGCGGGATCTGAAACGTCTGATATGCATGCGAGAGGGTGAAGTTGATGTAGTCGTTACCGCGCGGCAGCGTGTAGCGCACGAACTGATTCGCGTCGCTCGCGTTGTTGTGCGGCGAATCGGGATTCGGCGGATCGAGACCACGCTGCGTGACGTTGTCGCGAAAGGCAGCGACGAGTGACCCGGCCCCAACCGGACTCTGATAGCCGAGCGTGGTGTCGAATAGGCCAAACGATCCGGCGTCTATAGCCTCCGTGTATCCGGCTGTGCCGACGCTGTTCCGCGTGTTGATGTTCAGCACGGATGCGAACCGTTCACCGTATTGAGCCGGGTATGCACCCTCCAAGACGTCGATGAAGGAGATGTCGTTCGGGTTTATCTCCGAGCCAATGTCTCGGTTAAGTTCCTGCGGGACCGAGACGCCGTCGACGACGTAGTTGATATCGCCGTGATCGCCGTTGATGTGCACGACCCCGTTCGCGCCCCGGGCTGCGCCGGGCAATTGGATCAGCAGCTCGGACATGCTTCCGGCCGCAGGCGACCGGCTTAACGCTTGTCTGTTCAGCGTCACATCGGTTCCGGACTTGCGAATGGGCGGCGGCGCCGTTACCGAGATCACACCGAGGTTCTTCGCCTCAAGCTTGAGCGTTATATCGGCGCCGGAGGCAGGCAGATCGAGAGCGGTTGAAACCTCGCCGCCGCTGCCTGTCGCAGTCACGAGATACGAACCTGGCGCGAGATTTGGGAACGCGAAGCGGCCGGCGGTATCGGTCCGCGTCTTCTGCGATACGTTGTTACCTGCTGCGGTGACTTGTGCGTTCGCCACGGGAGCGCCCGCAGCAGTAACGACCCCAGTGAGGACGGTGCTCGCCGCGAGTGCCGGTGCGGCCACTATGGCGAGCTGTGCCGCCAACGACAGCATAAAAATACATTTCGAAATGCGATTCATCTGTGCTCCAGTCATCCACAGCCCGCGAAATGCAGGGATGTGGCATCAAGTGATTATGATGCGAGGATTGACTGGAACAGCGGAGGCGGGCGGTTATAGAGGTGAGCAAACCACAGGGTGGAGCAGGATGCGATGCTCTCGCGCTCGATGCGATCGACGAACTTCGAGGTAAGGCCTTCGGGGGCCGGCAGTATGCTGACTAACGCAGAGACCGCCGTCGGCAACCGGCGTCCTACTTCGCGCGCGGCGAAGCCGAAAAGCACGACGGTGAGTAGCGCGCCGAGCACGCCTGCCGCTACATCGTGTCCGCCGAACGGGCACCCCTCGCCAAACTGCGTCAGCAATCCGAGGCCAAGCTGCAGCGCCGCGGTCAACGCGAAATAGCGCGCGCCTTTGCCGCCGAATGGAAGCGTGGCGAGACCGACGTGGAGAAGGCGTTTTAGATCGCGGCCGCCGGAAGAGCGCCGCAAGAGCGCGCGCCCTTGAATGATAAGCGTCGCGATGCCTGCGACCGCGAGCAACCCTAGGTACCAGTGTTTGACGCTGAACACCACGTTCTCAGCACCGGAACCCATGGCCGCGAATTCGGAAGCTAGGTGCGCGACGATGCATCCCACTCCGACGAGGAGCAGGTAGAACGGCCGGAGATTCGGTGTATCGGAGTTCGTGCGCATTCCTCTAGGTTATCGTCCAGACCGGACCCGAGATGAAGGACCGAATCGGCGGCCTTCGGTGACGTGCATCACAGTGCCCTCGTCATATAAGTCTGCATGCCTAATGAGAATCGTTCTCGGTAAGGAAAAGCGCGCCCTTTCACGGCTCTTTCAGCGTTTTTCGCGAATCGTCCCAAGGGCGGCGGGGAACCGATGTGCGGCCGTGGTACGAACCGCAACTATGTCGTCTTCGTCCGCGCGTCACCTCGAACGGTGGCCCTTGCTTTTGGCCGTCGCGCTCGCCGCGATGACGGCGGGGCACGCGTTCGAGCTCGCAATGGAAAATGCGGGGCTTTTCGGCGACGGCGTCGCCGGTTACGCCCACGTCGCCCAAGGACCACTCGTCGTACTCGCCGTCGCGCTCTTCCTCTTCGCCGCCGGTGTGCTCGCCGTCCGTCTCGTTCGCCGCGCGCGGACGAGTGACGGATCGTCCGACTGGATGCTGCCGGCTCTCGAAGCGATCGGTGCGCTCGGAATACGCGGAGCAGCGCTTCGCATCGCCTCGATGCAGATCCCGGCGCTGCTGGCTGCGGAGTTCGTCGAGCAACGAGTCTCGGGCATCGTCCATCCATCCGTCGCAAGCGTGTTCGGCGCAGGGCACTTCACCACGCCATTCGTTCAGTTCGTAATGTGTGCCGTCGCTGCGTGGGCGGTCGTCGCGTTCGCGCGCATCGTCTGCGCGCATGCGCGTCAGCTCGCGAAGGCTGCGCGCACCGTCACGGAAGCGTTCGCCGCGGCACCCCAGCGTCCGACCGTGCGCGTCGTCCTACAAGCTCTGCTTGCGGTTGCGGCGAGCCGTCCGAAACGGCCACCGTTGCTCGCGCTGCGCATAGCCAACCGGCCTCCACCCGCGATCGCTGCCGCGCGCGCGTAAACGCGCCGCCGCAGCTTGCTTATCGGCTCTGCATCCTTTCGGATGCGGCCTTTTCGCACGCATCGCTCTTGTGGAGATTTATCGTGAAGTTCTGTTTCCTCGCGGCGTTCGCCGCACTGCTCGTGTGTTTTGGCATCCAATCAGCCGCGCTCGCCGACGTCTACGGCGGTGTCCGCGGCACCATCACGGACGACTCCGGCAACCCGGTGGCCAGCGCACACGTGGCGCTCAAACCAGCCGAGGGCGCGACGCTGTCCGCGGTGTCGGATGCCGCCGGCAGATTTTTCTTCGCGGAGGTCGTGTTCGACACGTACGTCGTCACCGTGAATGCGACCGGCTTCGAGCCGCAGCAAGCCGTCGTCACCGTTTCGTCGGGTAGCGTCTCGATCGTCAACATCCGGGTGTCGAAGAAAGTGCTCGGACGCGTCACCGCTCACGCCACCGCCGGCCATCCGGCGAGCGTCAACGTCATCGGCGCGCAGACGATCCTCACCTTGCCCGGCAACACTTCGCTTGCCAAAGTCACCGAGACCACGCCCGGCATCGTGCCGTTTTCATTCGGCGAGCCGGTTTCGCGCGGGTATCACGGTGTGATGTATGAAGTGGACGGCGTGCCGCTTCCGCAATCCGCATCGTCGCAGTTCGCGGAGATCATCGATCCGCGAAACATCGAGCGCATGCAGGTCTTCACGGGAGCCATTCCCGCGGAGTTCGGGGGTGAGAGAACCGGAGCCGTGGTCAATATCATCACCAAACGCCTTGGAAGCGGCAGCCAGGGCGGCTACCTCTCGCTCAGCAGCGGATCGTACGGTTCGAGCGGCGTCTCGTTCGGCGACTCCGTGGGTTCGGGTCCGCTTCACGTTTCGTTGTCGCTCAACGAAGAGCGCAGCGACCGCGGCCTCGATTCGCCGACCGTGAATCCGGAGCACGACGACACGAGCCAAGGCGACGAGTTCCTGCGCGCCGTCTATACGGCAGACCCGCGTGACACGTTTTCGTTCGATTACTCCGATCAGTACACGGCATTTCAAATACCGATCGATACGAACGCGCATGATGCGAACGACCCGTTCTTCAACGTGCCCGGCACCGACGACAATCAACACGAATACGATCGCTTCGCGAACATCGTCTTCAACCGCTTGAGCGCGGACAGCAACGGCTATTTCGAATTCGCGCCATGGTATCGCTCGAGCCGGGTCACTTATCTCCCGGATCCGGCGAACGACCTCGCCGGTGGAGCACAGGCTTCCACATTTCAGGACCGGACGGGAAAATATTACGGCATCACCACGTCGCTCTTCCGTGGCGGGCCGAAGTCGTCGATCAAGTACGGTGTCACCGCGATCTCTCAGGACTTCGACGGCCAGTTCCGGCTTCAATTCGTCAATGACTCAAACCAGGTTCAGACGTTCAACGACAATGTCGCCAAGCACGGCTCGAATCTCGGCGCCTACGTCCAAGAGCAGTTCCAAGCGTCGCCGGTGATCGATCTCAACGCGGGCATCCGTTACGACCGCTCGACCGGCTTCGTCGACGGCAATCAAGTCAGTCCTCGAGTTGAATTCAATTACCACCCGGATTCGACCGACACCATCCATCTGTATTACGGCCGACTCTACGCTGCGCCGGCGCTCGAAGACGTCCGCAGGGACGCGAGCATCATCAATGGGTCCAATGCATTGCCCGTTTACGATCTGAAACCAGAAACGGATTCGATCTACGAAGGTGGGATCGCGCACGATTTCACGCCGTCGGTCCGCGGCTACGCCACGTTGTGGTTCCGCGATGTCGCCAACGTGTTGGACACGACCCAACTCGGGTCCACGCCGCTGTTCACGCTGTTCAACTCGACGACCGGAAAGGCGGAGGGTCTAGAATTCAACGTGGCCGGCAACACGCCGCGCGGCAACTCGTTCTTCTTCTCGTACGGCCTTAGTTTGAGCCTGGCATCGGGCATATCGGGTGGGACGTTCTTGTTCTCGCCCGGCGATCTCCAAGGCGCGCTTGGGTTCGCCCCCGAGGATCACGACCAGACGAACACCATCGATTCGGCATACACGTGGAGACTAGCGGGCGATCCCGATCGCTATCTCACGCTCGGCACGACGTACGGCAGTGGTTTTCCGGCAGAATTCGAAAATGGTCCCGGCCGGCTGCCCGTGCATTGGGAAGCGAACGCATCGTATGGACGCAAGTCTGCGCTCGGGCACCTCGGGTATGAGATCCAGGGGACGAATCTGCTCAATCACCAGTACTTGTTGAAGATCAACAATGGCTTCAACACAACGCAGTGGGCGGCCGGCCGGCAGTTGACCGTGAAGATCACGGCTCCTCTGTAAGACGCGCTGCGGCCCGCGACCACCAGGCGAGATACGCGGCGGGCGCGACGAAGATGACGTCGCGCGCCACGGTTGCCCAGGTCGCGGGCGCGGAGTCGGCCGGGCCAAAGCAGCCGCACGGCGCGGTGATCCCTCGCGCGACGACCGACGCAAGGGCGCCGATGAACGCAAGTATGAGCACGGTGGCCATTGCAGACGTCAGCGGGAGGAACCAGCCGCCGCCTAGGTATATGCCCAGCAGTACTTCAAACGGCGGCAGCGCGACTGCGATGAACGCGACGAGCGGGCCCGGAAGTCCGAGCGAGAAGTTCGAGACGACCGATGCGAGATCATCGGCGTGGCCGATCTTCAAAACGCCGGCGATGATGAAGAGCGCAGCCAACGCGAGGCGGGCGACGAGAGGGATGATATGAGCACGAGGGCCGAACGCCGCAGACAAACTCGGCAAGGTCAGGATCCCTCCGGGCCATCGACTGGCCAAGTCACAGGTATCGTGATCGCGATTGTGGCGGTCATCGCCATCGCGATCTACGGGTTCTGGCAGTACCAACATGTATCGAGTTCGGCGGTGCAATCGCCAAACGCGCTGCCATCGATACCGCCTCCCTCCCTCGTCGGATCGAAGGCGATCCCGTTCGAGATCGATTCGCCGATCGGGCCCTTCACTTCCGCCTCGCTTGCCGGAAAGCCCTACCTGCTGGAAATATTCGCGAGCTGGTGTCCGCATTGCCAGCGCGAAACGAAAATATTGCGAGCCGTACGCGCCAAGGTGCCGGTCTCGAAGCTCTCGATGATCTCGGTCACGGGCTCACTTTTCGGTCAGGGTTCGACGGTAGGCAATAACGTCGCCGAATCACAGGCAGGCGTCGACGCGTTCGACAAGCAGTACGGCGTGACGTGGCCGTCTTTTTACGACGGCAATCTCACCGTCGCGCGGCTTTGGGGGATGATAGGATTTCCGGCGATCTATATGGTCGACAAGAACGGCGTCATCCGCTATTACGGCGCCGGTGATATCGACGAAGCGACGTTGATGAAGGGGCTCAAAAAAGCGGGGGTGTGATCATGTAGGAGGGCAAGCATCGCTTGCCCCGTTTTTTTGAGGGCGAGCGATCGTCCATCATTGACTAGTATTCGTTGAGTTGTGCAAGAACCAGCCGATGAATGAGTTGACCTTGGCTTGATCGGGCGTGTTCAAAGTGGCGAGACGGGTCCATGCGGTCAGCGCGATTCGCGACTTCATCTGCGGATACGGGGCCACGATCACAGCCATACCCTGTTCTTCCGCATTCTGCACGTCTTCCGCGGTGGGCTGCAGGTGATCGGCGGGAATCTGCTTGTTGTCATAGGTCATCGCGATCGCGCTTAGCGCGGTGGCAATGTCCGAACACTTGCAACTATATTGAAGCAGCACGTTGCCGTGCTCGAGCAAATGGACTTGGACGTACGCGGGCAGGGGCGTCGGGCTTAAGAATGCGTCGGTGAAGACTTCACGGTGCGGACCCGACGTGGGCGGATTTGAATTATAGACGAAGTCATCCGGCGTTCCGGGATCCAAGTGCGTGTGGCCTTGCATGGGATAGGACTTGCCGTAAAAAGGCAGTAGCGGGGCCCCCGTCGAGACCGCAGCCGGGGTGGGCGATGCCGCGGTCGCCGCGGTGGTCGAGGCGCCGCCGGATCTCCCGAAAATCATGAATGCTAGGCCGGCGGCGACGAACACCACGACGGCGATCATTGGATAAAGCGAAGTCGGTTTGCCGGAAGCCGGCTTGTTCTTTGCCATGACCGTGCGCTTCGCGCTGAAGCGCATTCCGGCCTGGCACAAGAGTTCACGCGCAGCCCACAGAAGGTCGCGCCCATGCCGGGCGGATTCGTGGTGGTGGCAAATCCTTATGCGGGCGTCGGCCGCGCGGCGGCGGCATTGCGTACGGCTTGCGCCCGCCTCGGCGTGGACCCGGCTGACGCGATTGAAACGTCGCACGACGGCGCGTTCGCGGATCGCTTGCAGCGCGCGGTCGCCGCGGCCGAAAAGCCGGTGACGGTTCTTTGTGTCGGCGGTGACGGAACACTCTCCATGGTGGTCAATGCCCTTGCGTCGCCGCAAGACGTGACCCTTGCGATCGTGCCGGCCGGTTCGGGCAACGATTTCGGGTTGGCTCTCGGCATTCGAACGCTCCCACAAGCACTCGACGCCGTAGCCGGACCTTACACGCAATCCGTCGACCTCGGTGCGATCAATGGTCGGCGCTTCATCAACTGTGTCGGCATGGGACTCGACGGCGAGATCGCTCGCACCGCCGCGCTCATCCGCGCGCGCGGTCTGGCTCGCGGCCTCTCGTACTACGTCGCGGCGCTGCTCGGGCTCTGGCGCGTGCGCCCGGTCGGCGCCCACATCGAATCTGCCGCATTCACCGGGCGGATGGAAGACCTCCTCATGCTCACTGTGGGCAATGGACCCTGGTACGGCGGCGGCTATCGCGGCGCACCAAAGGCTCAGCTCAACGACGGTCTTTTGGACTGCTACGCATTTGCGGACCTACCCGGCGGCATGCGGCGGCTCGAACTGATGCAGCTCATCCGCAGGGGCAAGCATTTGGCGCATCCGGTCGTCACGTCGCTGCTGACGCAAACGCTTGACGTCAATTTCGATCGCGAGATCGCGATGCACGTCGACGGCGAATTGACCGCCGCATCCTCGGCACACATCTCGCTTCTTCCGCGCGGGCTCGTATTCGCGGTGCCAGCACCGACGTTGTAAGAACGCGCGACCTTCGATCGACGCATGGGCAAGCGATGCTTGCCCTAGTACGAGCGTATAATAAACGGGGCAAGCGATGCTTGCCCTGGTACAAGCGACGAATATATCGCCCAGGAGAGCCCCGGCGCCCATCCGAAACGTGTGTTCGATTACCGAACGCGCCCTGGCGGCTAGAGTTGCCAGCTCGCGCTCTCGTCCGTTTGCATTTGAGAAATGGAGATGACACGGTGATTATGAGACGCGTATGGTCCTCCCTCGGCACGGCGCTTGTCGTACTGTTGTCCGTATCGACATCGCATGCAGGTACCACCGGCGCGCTTTCGGGCCGCATTTTCGACAACGCATCGCAAGCGCCGTTGTCCGGCGTGTCGATCACGGTCGTTTCGCCGTCGCAAAACGAGAACGCGGTCACCGATGCGACGGGCAGATTCTCGTTCGTATCGCTGGCACCCGATACGTATGCCGTCACCGCCAAAAAAGACGGCTACGATACGACAACGCTGCCCGGCGTCACTATACTCTCCGACCAAACGCAGAGAATATCGATCAATCTCGTCAAGACGGTGGCCGTGCTCGCCAAAATCAATGTGACGGCAACGGCTGGGTTGGTCAGGCCCGGCACCACGAGCGACGTTTATTCCGTCAGCGGAGCGGCCGCCGGCGCCGCCGGAGCGGTTGCCGGAACCGGCAACCTCAACCAGGCGTATTCGGCCATGGCCTCGGTGCCCGGCGTCACCGCAGTGCAAGGGCAACAAGGCTGGTATCAGCCGGTGTACATCCGTGGTGGCGATCTCGACCAAGTCGGCTGGGAATTCGACGGCATTCCCGTCAACCGCACGTACGACAACGCGCCCCAAACATTTTTGTCTAACCTGGGCCAGCAAGAGCTTCAGGTTTATACGGGCGGCACATCTGCGACGGCCGACGCATCGGGCATTTCCGGGTATGTCAATCAGGTGATCAAGCGCGGGTCTTACCCGGGCTTCGAGATCCTGAATCTCGGCGTCGGCGGTCAAGCTCTATACAACAAGGCGAGCTTCGAATTCGGTTCCGCCACCCCCGACAACCGGTTCTCCTATTATTTCGGTTCGGCGCTCGTGAACCAATCGTTCCGTTACATCGATAACGGCAACGGCGGCGATCGCGTCAACAGCGGGTTCTTCTATCCGCTCAACGGCTCGACGACTTTCGGCCCAGGTTATCTCTACGGCATCGCCGACACGAGCGATCATGAATCCGTGGCGAACTTCCACTATAAGGTCGGCAAGTCCGATGACGTCCAGCTGCTTTACCTCACAAGCTATCTCTACAACGACTACTACGGTTCGCTCAACGACCTGTACGGCAATCAACCGGAATCGTTCATCGACAACGACCAGGGATTCCCGGTCACGTTCGCCGATGGCGCCGTCTACGCCGGCCGGCTGATGCAGGCGCCGGTTGCGCCTGCCCATCCGTGCATCGATCCGAGCGGGAACATCGGCAACTCGCCGTACGGCATCTGTTACTTCTATCCGTCCACGCCGCACGCATACGGGTCGAATTTCCCGCGCGGTATGCGCGAGAGCAACTCCAACGGCGTCACCATCGAGAAGCTGCAATATCAAAAGAATTTCTCAAGCACGTCGTATCTGCGCGTCTTCGGCTACGGTCTTTACTCGAACTGGTTCATCCACGGACCGCTCTCGGCCACGCTGGACTTCGGCGGCGAGATCGGCGACTACGAACTTCCGTCGCACACCTATGGCGTCGTGGCCGACTACACGACGCAACTCAACGATCAAAACCAGCTCACGCTGTCGGGCTACTATTCGACGACCCGCATTCAACGCTATACGACGACCGGCGGTTTCCCCGGCAATTCGGCGTTTGTCTCCGTGACGAGCGACGTTTCAAACGGCGACTGTTTCGACGCCGTCACCGGTGATCAGGTGTTCTGCAACTCGTCCAATGCCCCGAAATATAATTCGCCTGTGCCCGACGAGCACGGCACGCTCCAAGACCCCTTCGCGGGCGGACCAAGCACGCCGCTCGTGGGATCGTGGCTCGTCACCGAATCTGGTTACCGGGCGAACTTCAACAAACTCAATCCGGTCTTCAGCGCGGTATCCATCAACGATAACTGGAAGCCGACCGATAGGCTGTCCGTCAACGCTGGTTTCCGAATCGAGAACTACCGCAACAACCTCAATGACAGCACCGTCAACGGTTTTCCGGCCCGTGCGTTCTGGTATCAGGCATACAACAACGAATTCTGCTTCGCTCCTGGATATTTCCAGCCACTGCGCAAGACGACGTCGCCCACCGATAGCTGTGCTTCCGACTGGCCGCTGACCACCTCCATGCACGAGGTGAACGTCAATCCGGGTTCGTTCTCGCACGTCGAGGCACAGCCGCGGTTGGGCGTCTCGTACGAAGGTGGGCCGAACGATGTGTTCCGCGCGTCGGCCGGCATCTACTCGCGACCGGCAAGCACGCGCGAAGCGTCATGGAACGTGACCGAGCAGAATCTCGCCGCATTTTTGGGCGTCAACTTCGCCGCATACGGTGCGTTCACGCCGAATCACGACGTGCGGCCCGACCGCTCCACAAACCTCGATCTTTCGTGGGAGCACCGCTTCGCCGGAAGCGACGTCAGCTTCAAGATATCGCCGTTCTACCGCAGCACGCAAGACCAGGTGCAGCAGACCATCGTCAACGCGCTCACCGGGCTGTTCGCTTCGTTCAACACAGGCCGACAGGTGTCGAGCGGCGTCGAACTGGCGCTGAACAAAGGCGACTTCGCAAAGGACGGCTGGGCGCTGCAACTGGCCTACACACACACGCACAGCAGCATCAAGTTCAACGACTTCGCGAATGGCCGCAATGTCATCGACAACATGAACTCCTATGTCCAGTTGTATAACTCGTATACGTCGGTGTGCGCGGGTGTCGCGCCTTCGACGAGCCCGACCGCTCGGTGCGGCGTCTTCGGCGGCGCCAACGCCTTTGCGACCGAGCCGGGCGGATCCGACAACCCGTACTTCGCGTTGAAAGCGCAGCCGTTATTCGACCGCACGGCGTCGTACGCACCGTACGACTTGGTGCCGGTGCCGTTCGCCGGCGGCAACGGCTATGAAGTTCCCGACGCGGCGACGATCATCGTCGGCTACAAGCGCGGTGCGTGGAACTACACGCCGAGTTTGACCTACAGCGCAGGATCGGTATATGGCTCGCCGCTTTCCTGGCCTGGACCGGATCCGATAGCAAATCCGGGTCAGTACGGAGTGCCTCTCATGATTCCGGATCCGTACACGGGCAAGTTCGACAACTTCGGCGATTTCAAACAGCCGTCGCGCTACACGCTGAACATGCAGATCGGCTATCAGATGTCGTCGCAGGTGAGGACGGTGCTCACGCTATCCAACATCGTCGATAGTTGCAATCAGCGCGGCTACGCGTGGGACTACAAAGACATTTGCATGTACTCGAATCTGCCGTCGAGTTTCCTGTCGCCCACCGGCGGCACGCTCGCGAACGCAGCTGCCGGAGCCGTCCAACTCAAGTTCCCGTACGCGATGTGGCTCAACAACAACAACACGGGCTTTGTGGGCACAAAGATTCCGTTCCAGGCCTCGCTGAGCGTCAACTTCAAGATGTGACGTCCGGCGATCCGCGATCGAATGGCGCGAGGGCTTACGCTCTCGCGCTTTTCCGTTCGGTCATGCGCCGCCGGTCTGATTGCGCAAGGTGTCGAGGCCGACGCCGATCGCACTTCGGTAGTCGCCGCGCCCAAACGCTGCGAGCGTGGTTGAGAGTGTCACACCGAGCATGGTGCCCGACGACGCGACCGTGCCGAGCGGCACGTCCGGCGACTGCCAGACCTCAATGAGCGTGGAAGGCACGGCGACGCCGGCGGCGGACACGCTCGGAAACGACACGACGAGGTGCGTGGCGTGCACCGGCATGCCTCCGACGTTCATGTCCTTTGGCTCGATGACCAGCACGGTTCCCAGCCGCGCCGCGAACGGCAGACCATCGGTGAGCGAAAACGTGGAGGGCGGCCCGGCCGGCGCGACGCCGAGCGAATCGGCCGCGCGATCGTTCATGCGAAACGCCTTATCGCCGATCGCCGCGACGGTGGCGATGACCTGGTACGAAGAACCAAATGGTCCGAACGCGTCCCCGACGATGTAGGTCTTGGAGATGACCGGCGGCGCCGCGTTCGTCGACGTCATGACGACGCCGCCCGACACCGACTGGGCTTCGACGCGCGTCTCGATCCACAGTGTGCGTTTGCCGCCCACACTTTCGGCGCCGAAACCCGTTGTGACCGACGTGATCGCACCGCCGCCTTGCACGCGCACCCGCACCCAGTCTCCGGGCTGCGGCAAGGCTGAAAGGTAGCCATATAGATCGGCGAGTGAGACGTTGTCGCCGGGATGGAGTGCATTTGGTGCAGCAGACGCGGGGCACGCGGCGACGAAAGCTTCTGTGGAGAGCGCGAGCAGCGCGGCGAGCGCCGCGCCGTTCAGGCGTGCGCGCACGACCGGCAGACGCCGAAGAACTCGAGGCGGTGCTGCGTCAGTGTGAAGCGCAGTTGGCGCGATAGCGCCGCCTCGAAGCGCGAGATGGACGCGCACGGCACGTCGTCCACACGTCCGCACTTCGTGCACACCGCATGATGATGGTGCTCTACCGGGCAGTAGAGAAATGCCGACTCGCCGTGCGGCTGCGCTTGCGCCGACGCGGCGCCGATCTCTTGCAGCACGTCGAGAGTCCGATAGACGGTGGCGAGTCCGACCGGGGCGGCGCCCGGTCTGCGCCGCGCCTCCTCCAAACCGTCGTACAGATCTCGAGCGGTGGCGTAGCGGCCCATACGCGCGAACGCTTCGATGACCGCGCGGCGGGGCTGGGTGGTCCGATAGCCGTGCGCCGTCAGCCGCGCATAGAGCGCCTCGAGCTGCGATGCTCGATCGGTTTTGGACGTCCGCCGGCGGACGGAGCCCTTCATTGCGGCTTCAGCGCGCGCGCGCGCGCATCCATCATCGCCGTGAACAGCGAGCGGCGCTTCGGCGAAAACGCTGTCGAGACGAAGAAGCACGCCGTGGCTGCGAGTACGATGGTGGATCCCGATGCCGCGTTCAAATAATACGACGCGTAGAGCCCGCCGACGGACGACGCCAAGCCGATCGCTGCGGAAATCGCCATCATGGTCCCGAAGCGGTTCGTTAATTGAAATGCGGCGGCGGCAGGCGTGACCAGCAATGCGGCGACAAGGACGATGCCGGCTGCCTGCAGCGACACGATCACCGTCACGGCAAGCGCGACCAGCAGCATCGCGTCCAAAGCGCCAGTCGGCAGACCGCTGGCTTGCGCGCTCACCGGATCGAATGAAGCGAAGAGAAGTTCTTTGTAAAAGACGGCCACGAGCAGCAACACGGCGATGGCGAGCGATGACACGAGGATGATGTCGAGGCGGTCGACCCCGAGCACGTTGCCGAAGAGAAAATCCTGCAGATCGACCGCGTACGTGCGCACGCGCGACATCAACAGCACGCCGAGGGCGAACGATGCGGTGAACAGCACGCCGATGGTGGTATCGAACGAGACGTTCGAGCGCCGGCTGACGGCGCCGATCCCAAGCGCGGTGATCACCGCGAAAACGAGACCGCCGACGTAGAGGTTGACTTTGAGAATATACGCGATGACGATTCCCGCGAACGACGCATGCGCCAGGCCGTCGCCGATGAACGCCAGATTGCGAAGCACCACGTACACGCCCACGACGGAACACGTCAGGCCTATCAGTGCCGATGCGATGAGCGCGCGCACCATGAACGCGTTTTGCAGCGGATCGAGCAGCACATGCACTGCCGTCAATCCGCCACTGCGGCGGCCGTGACCGACGGGATGACCAGAACGTGGCTGCCGTACGTCTGCGAAAGGGTTTCATCGTTGAGCACTTCGGCGGGCGTGCCGAAGGCGATCACACGGTGGTTCAGGCACAACACCTTGTCGAACCACGTGGCCACGCACGAGAGGTCGTGCGTGCTCGCGACGATCGTCATCCCGCGTCGCTGCCGGTCTTCGAGCAGGGTGAACATCGCATGTTGGCTGGTGGCGTCGACGCCCGCGATCGGCTCGTCGAGCAGCATCAATTGCGGATCTTGCGACAACGCGCGCGCCACGAAGACGCGCTGTTGTTGGCCGCCGGAGAGTTCGCCGATCTGCGATGAAGCGCGGTCCGCCATCCCGACTTCTGCCAGAGCCGCCCGCGCGCTCTCGATGTCGGCTTTCCGCGGATTGTGGAACAGCCCGAGCCGCCCGTACCGCCCCATCAACACCACGTCGAGTGCGGTGACCGGAAAAGTCCAATTGACCGACTCCGCCTGCGGAACGTAACCCACGATGCGACGCCGAGGGTCCGGCGGACCGCCGAAGATGTTCACCGAGCCGCATTGAGCCAGATGGAGGCCTGCGATCACCTTCAGCAGCGTCGACTTGCCGGAACCGTTCGGCCCGATGATGCCGACGAACTCACCGATCTCGACGTCAAAGCCGACTTCGTCAAGCACGTCGCGCCCGAAGTAGCCGGCGCAGACTCCACGCAAACTCAAAGCCTTGCCCGCGACCGTCGCCGTGCTGCCGTCCGGGTGGCCGCTATGCGCGTGCAGATGCGGGGCACCGGGTGCGACAGCGTGGCTATGGTCGTTCGGCACATCCACCATTTCCGGTGCGACGTGGGTGTGATCGTGTTGTTCGCTCAGTTTCATGAGTTCAAAGCTCCGACGATGCGCGCGACATCATAGCGCATCAAGCCTTCGTAGGTCGAAAGATCGGGCGTCGCCCCGAGCGTGTCGTCGTACAGGTCGGTGACGGTCACGATGCCGGCTCCGTCGGCGAGCTGCTTCGCGAGCTTCGGCGAGAACTGCGGCTCGGCGAATACCGCGCGCACGTGATTCGCTTTGGCGCTGGCGATGAGCTGGGCGAACGCGCCGGCCGACGGTTCCTGGCCGGGCGACGGTTCGATCGCGCCGATGTCGCGGATGCCGTAGCGCTCGTCGAAGTAGTACCATGCGTCGTGGAAGCAGATCATGACCCGCCGGTCCGGTGGAATGGTGGCGATCTCGCGGGCGATCCAGCGATCGAGCGCGCCATAGCGCGTCTGCGTTTGCTTGAGACGCAAGCGGTATTCCGCTGCGTGGCGTGGATCGGCTTGTTCGAGTGCGTGCGCGATCTTCGCGGCGTATTCCGAAGCCTTGCGCGGATCGAGCCAGAAGTGGGGGTTCTGCGCATGCGAGAGATCGCTGTAACCCGAAAGCGTCACCGGCTGCTTGTCGCCGCCGGCGGATCGCAGCAGCTTATCCAGCCATACTTCAAGACCACTACCGTTTTCGAAGACCACGTCGGCGTGCGAGAGTGCGACGAGGTCAGCCGGCGTGGGTTCGTAGGTCTCGGGCGCCGCGCCGACGGGGACGAGCGACGTGACATCGATGAGATCGCCGCCCACGTCCTGGACGATGGCTCCCAGTGTGGAGAATGTCACGGCCACTTTCAAACGCGAACCCTGCGTGGCTTGCGCAGTGGACGAGTTGGAAGGGGGGGCGCCTCCGCAGCCTGCGACAAGCACGCACGTGGACAACGCCGCGTTCATCAAAGCGCGAACGGTCGGGAACGTGACCGGCCGGTAATTACCGAGAATCATTCTCACTTGAGTGTAACGGTGGCAGCGCGGAATTGTCAAGCCGCCTGCTGATATTACGTGGTCAAGGCCGCGCTCCGGTACGAACTGAGGATATTCTTCACGTAGGCCTGCGTCTCCGGGTACGGCGGCACGCCACCGTATTTGTCGACGGCACCGGGACCCGCGTTGTAGGCCGCGAGCGCGTAATCGAGGCGGCCGTGATAGCGGTCGATGAGCCCGCGCAAATACTTCGCGCCGCCTTCGACATTTTGTGCGGGATCGAACGGATCGCGAACGCCAAGCCCTCGAGCGGTATCCGGCATCAGTTGCATGAGCCCCATGGCGCCGGCGCTGGAAACGGCGCGCGGCTGAAAGCCGGATTCCTGGCCGATCACCGCGGAAAGCAGGGCGGGGTCGATCTCGTTGCGCTTGGCGGCGTCGGCGATGGTGCTCGCGAACTTGACGGGTCGAACCGGACCCGACGGCGGCGTTGCCGATTGATAGCCTTTGACGAGCTCGCCCATCGCGCGCGTGAACGAACTTTCAAATGCGGCGAGTTGTTTGGACAGATCAGCAATCATGGCATTGAACCTGCGTTCGAGCGCGTCGAGGTCGCCGAAGCCCGGCGCATCCGTTGGACCACTTTCTTGTGCGGCATCGGCGCCGTCTGAGCCGTTCGTGTCGTACAATTTCGGAACGTAGGTGATGATGCTTGTGATGGCAGATGGATCGATGCTCATCTCATTCTCCCGTTTTTCAGCGCCGCTGGGCCGTATCACACGGCAAAGGCCTGAAGTCCAGCAACGGCCGCGTGCAATCCGGCCACGACGTCCGGCTCACCGGTGTTGCCGTCGCCGTCGAAGATCAGCGCCTCAAGCAACGGGCGCGCGTCCAGCGCGGCGTCGAGCAAAGCGTCGCCGCCCCGCCGATACGCGCCGATGGCCAAGAGATCTTGAGCTCGCTCGAGTGCGTCAAGAGCGCGCCGGGCGAGGGCGGCATCGCCGCGATGCTCTTGTGTGATGAGGACCGGCGCGAGCCGGCTGAGGCTTCGCAGCACGTCGACGGCGGGGTACCGGCCGGCATCGGCTAGGCCGCGGTCGAGCACGATGTGGCCGTCGAGCATGCCGCGCACAGCATCGCTGACCGGTTCTCGCAGATCGTCGCCATCGACGAGCACGGCGTACAGCCCGGTGATGCTGCCGGTTCGGCGCGCACCTGCTCGCTCCACGACGGACGCCAAGTTCGCCGTGACCGAGGGCGGGTAGCCGCGATGCGTTGCCGATTCGCCGCCGGCGAGCGCGAGTTCGCGCCACGCATGCGCCGCGCGTGTGATCGAGTCGACGACCAGCAGCACGTCGAGCCCGCGCGCACAAAGCCATTCAGCCTGAGAGGTCGCGGTGTGCAGCGCGGCGACTCGCTCGAGCGCCGGCGCGCCGGCCGGTGCGCAGACGACGGTTGTCGATGCCCATGCCGTGCTCTCGCGAAGTGCATCGATAGTCTCGCGCGCTTCGCGCCCGCGTTCACCCACGAGCGCTAGGACGCGTGCATGCACCGGCGCGCTGCGAACGATCCGACGCACGATCGTGCTCTTTCCGACGCCCGCGCCGGAGAACAGCGCGATGCGTTGGCCGAAGCCGATGGTGGCGAAGGCGTCGATCGCCGCGACGCCTGTCCGCATCGGGCGGCGGATGACGCCGCGGTCCGCGGGCGGCGGCGGGTTGCGTTCCGCCCGGATTGCGTGCGCCCGGGCGGCGCGCGCGGAATCCGCGCGACCCCAGCCGTCGACCGATTCGCCCAAGAGCGCATCGCCGACAAACGCGCCTATTCGCGCGCCGATGCTCGAGGCGCGATCGCCAGGAGAGAACTCGGCACGCCCGTCAAGCGGTGCGCATTGCGCCACCCCTCCATCCACGGCGCGCACGTGAATCAACGCGGCTCCCGACCTGGCCTGAACGGCGACGAGCGATCCGGGCGTGCATCCGGGCATTCGCACGGCGACCGACCCAAGAGCAGCGCCGATCACGACCCCGTGACGTTGCCAACCGTCGATGCCGGATTCGTCCATCGGAAAGATCACGATGCGGCGGCGCGTACCAGACGCGCGGCGCGTTCGTCGATGGTCGCGCCGACCGTGCCGGCATCGCAGTCCACAAACACATCGCCCGGCGAGAGCCCGTGATCGGCAACGACGTCGTGTTCGGTGGATGCCGCTATCGCGGTCGCAGTAGGCGGCGCGACGCGCACCGTCGCCATTTTCGGGCTCCCGGCGGCGCGCAATGCGTCGTCGACAAATCGTGCGAGCAGGCGCGGGTTTCTGTCGACCGCATAATGCAACGCGCGCGCGCAAGCCGCAGCGGCCAATTCGACGGCTGCCGCGCGGAT
>DATCBN010000024.1 GCA_036511855.1 Candidatus Eremiobacteraceae bacterium
TCTTGAAGTACTGCGTCCTTATTTTCTTCTTGTCATAGATATGGAAGACAATCCCGTTGGCCCGGGCCCAAGTCATCGCGGCACGCAGCGCCGGCCTTAACTCCCGCCAGTTTATGCGGAGGTAGGTCCGCGTCTTGACCTCCACGAGGATGCCGTTGGGGCCCGCCCCTTTTGGTCGGTGCTTAAAGCGGGCACGACCGTCGGGCGTGTAGTTGTGCTTCTTGCCGTCCGCGCCAATGTAAGGGATTTTGAGAGGCTGCTGAACATAGTCGATCACGTTGGGATCGAACTCCCAAGTCCGAAACAGGTCGCGCTCCACGGGCGACTCGGCTTCCACTATGCGCCCGGTCTTTTCGCTTTTGAAGCGTGAGATGGAGGTCGTGGCGCTCTTTTTGATACGTCGCGTCGCCTTCATGACTCTCAGCGTAACGTACTATTGAGGGTTAATCAAACAGAACGACGATGGCCACGAGGGAGTGGAGACCATTCCGGGAGAGGATGCGGGAGGACCGGACGGGTCTGGGACACAGCTTGGAGGCAATGGTGATGTGTCGCGGATGACGTGAGGACGTTAGCGCATTTGTGACCGACGTGCAGGATGTTAGCGCATTTGTGACGCGGCGATTAGCGCAACTCTGACCATCGTTACGCTTGGAGGACGGCGGCTTTTAGCGTTATTTATGACTTCCTACAGCGGCGGGTCCGTGCCGCGGCCGGGAGAGGTCTCGCTCGCCAACGGCGGCGTGCTCTTCCTCGACGAGCTGCCGGAATTTCCGCGCAGCGCATTGGAGGTGTTGCGCCAGCCACTCGAAGACGGCGCGGTCACCGTCACGCGGACGGCAGCCACCGTCACCTATCCGGCGAAGTTCATGCTCATCGCCAGTTTGAATCCGTGTCCCTGCGGCTATAACGGCGATCGCCTGCGAGGCTGCACGTGCTCGCCGCACGCCATCCGCAAATATCTTTCCAAGGTTTCGGGTCCGCTGCTCGATCGCATCGATTTGCATGTCGATGTGCCGCGCCTGCCCTACGAAGACATCGCAAGTCAAGGCCGCGCGGAATCTTCGGCAGCGGTGCGGGCACGAGTTGAAGCGGCGCGCGTTCTACAACGTGCGCGTCTCGGCGGCGAAGGCTCTAACGCGCTCATGCAGGTCAAGCGTCTGCGCGACGCATGCGCGCTGGACGATGCCGGGCTCTCGCTCTTGGGCGCGGCCGTCTCGCGCCTGCATCTTTCCGCGCGCGCTCACGACCGCATCCTCCGCGTTTCGCGCACCATCGCCGACCTGGCCGCAAGCGAACGCGTCACTGCCGAACATCTAGCCGAAGCGATCGGTTATCGTTCGCTCGACCGCTCGCTCTGGGCAGTCTGAAAGTTTCCGGCTGCGCGGGCGGTGAGCGCTACGGGGATGCCAAAAAACAACGTGTGCCCCACGAGCACCGTGAAGAAATTCGAGATCGTCATCCCACCGTGCGTGGCGCGCCCGAGCGGCACCAACACCCACAGCATGACGATCATCACCACAACGCCGAACGCCGCGCCCCACACGAGGCTGACGAGCAGATCAAGTGCGAGACCAATCCCGACCGAGCCGAATCCGCCGGCATAGGCGTCTTTTCCCAATAGGTTCGACGCATCCCATTGGAAAAGTCTGAGCGGTGAGATTCCGTGTACTTGATAGACGCCGCTCATGTAGACGTCGATCGCCGGTACCTCGCGAAATTATATTGTCACATCCTAGCACAAGAAGCTGAAATCGTCTCGGCCATTTCGACGAATGCTCGTACATTCTCCGGAATGTGCGACTATAGGAGGTCCGGTTCGGTGACACGCAGCCAGAAATATGCCGCATTTCGCGCGCTTCACGATCGCCCCGGGGCGTTCGTCATCCCCAATCCGTGGAACGCTGGAACTGCACGAATTCTCCACGCGCTCGGATTTGAAGCGCTCGCGACGACCAGCGCCGGCTACGCATTTTCCGTCGGACGCCGCGATTCCGCGGCCGGGTTGTCGCGCGCCGAGATACTGTCAAACGCGAAAGAGATCGTGGACGCCACCGAGTTGCCGGTGTCGGCCGATCTAGAGGACGGATTTGGCCGCTCGCCTGACGATTGCGCGACAACCATTCGGCTCGCGTCGGAAATCGGGTTGGCCGGAGGATCGATCGAGGACGCCACCGGCGATCCCAACGATCCCATCTACGAGCTCCATCTCGCAGTCGAACGGGTGGCGGCTGCGGCGAAGGCGGCGCACGATTGTCAGTTCGTGCTGACGGCAAGAGCCGAGAATTTCCTTTGGAGCCGGCCGGACCTCGACGACACCATCCGCCGGCTGCAGTTGTTCGTCGAGGCCGGCGCCGACGTCGTCTATGCGCCGGGATTGGCAAGTCTCGAAGCCATCCGGACGGTTTGCGCGTCGGTGTCCAAGCCCGTCAATGTGGTCATGGGCTTGAAGGGCGCTGCGTTTTCGGTCGAACAACTTGCTTCGGTCGGAGTAAAGCGGATCAGCGTCGGCGGTTCTTTTGCCCGCGCCGCTCTTGGCGCGTTCGTGCGAGCAGCGCGCGAAGTGAAAGACAAAGGAACGTTCACGTATGCAACAGAGGCCATTTCTCACGCTGATGTGAGCGCGTACATGGTGAACATGCAGCGGTAGGCAAAGGGTCTAAAGTCCAAAGGTGGCCATTTCACGCGCGCGAAGCGTCGCCGCATGCGTGCCATCAAATTGTTCGTTGTCTTAGCACCGCTGCTGTTGATCTCGTGCCATGGCGCCGGCGTTTCGCCGTCGACGCCGGCATCGGTCGGTTTGCAATCGCATGCGGCGCCACCCGATATAGTGCAATCGGGCGACGGTTCGCAGTTCATAATGGCGGATCCGATCAGTTGCTGCGTCACGAACCTTATCGCCGGCCCGAACGGCACCATCTGGTATACCGACAATCCCGACAATTTGCTTGGGCGCGTCGATATGGCGCACCATGCGTCCACGTACCCGGTGCCGGAGGGAACTAGGGCGGAGTTCATCAGCGTTGGGCCGGGTAATCTGTTGTGGGTCACGACCATCGGAGAATCTCTCCCCGAGGCGATATTGAGAGTGACCCACTCCGGTGGCGTGACTATTTTCCACGCTCGCTGCGCATCGGGAACGTTCAACAACATCGTCAACGGGCCTGATGGAAACGTCTGGATCGGCGTCGAGCAGCCGATAGTCTTGCGCATGACGCTGAACGGCGTTGCGACGTGCTTCCCGACCACGGGATTCACGGAAACCGTTGCGGCCGGTCCCGATGGGAACGTGTGGTTCACCGAAGAGACCAGCACGGGAACGCTTATCGGAAAATCCACGCCGTCGGGCACGGTGACCGAATACCCCGATCCAAACGTTTGCCGCAGTTCGCTCGTCGGCGCTGGTGACGGATTTCTATACGCTGGGTGCAGCACCGGACTTGTCCGCATTTCGCCGTCCGATGGTCACGAGCAACTGTTGGGGGCCGTTCAGCCATACAGCAACTTGGCCACGGCGGGTACCGGCGACAACGCCGTGCTCTACTATTCGGTCCTTCCAAACCACCTTCGGACCAGGCACCTCGCAACGGGGAAGGTGGATGACGACGACCTTCCGTCAGGTCAGAGTGCTCCACTCAGTGTGGCGGCTGGACCCGACGGAAATCTATGGTACTTCGCGCTCCAAAGTGGAATCGGCGTCGACGTTTTGCGGATCCTGACCGCCAGTCCGCTGAGCTTGGATCTTTCCGTGGGGCAAACGCAAATCGTCACAGCATCCGAAACTAATCGTCCGCTGAGATCGCTAGCTGCCAGAGCGTTGAATGGACGGGTTGCGACGGTTGTGAAGGGTCAGTCGCCGGGCGAGTTCAGCGTCACCGGGCAAGCCGTGGGTTCCAACCGCATCAGAATCACCGATCAAGATCGCAATCACGTCGATATTTCGGTCACGCTGCACTAGAGCTAGAGCTGGGAGCAGGCGACGTGCTCGGACTCGAATCAGTGCTGGAGTATTCCGACAATAGGGGAGCAGAATACGAGCTTGCGGACGGCTCGACATTTGGCCTTTGGGGCGGCGGCGGAATGGTGATGCCGTTCCAGCCCAGCAACGGGATCTTGTTCGCGGTCGACGATCTCGATGCTGCAGTCGCGGCGGTGAAAGCGCGCAGCATTCCCGTGCTCATGGAGCACGAGACACCCGTCTGCTTCTTGGCGATGATCAACGATACCGAGGGCAACAGCGTCACCTTGCACAAGCGCAAGGCTGTGTAGCGGCGCGCCTACTTCTTCACGGTGGCCGGGGCCGGGTTGGCTGCGTTGAACGCGGCGTAGGCCTTGGCGTCTGCAAGCAACTGCTCCACACAAGGTGCGATGTGCTCGTAGCGGTAGGCACCCGAGAGCAGATTCACATCGCCGATCTCGTTGCTGATTAGGAAAGTGGGTACGACCGAGACCGGCAACGCCCGATATTCGGCTGTCGTCGCGCGGATGCGTTCGGCCACCGCCGGATCGTCCACGGCTTTGTGCAGGCGCGCGGGGTCCAGGCCCGATGCCGCGGCCGCGACCCGTTCCGAAATGTCGCGGTGCTGTACGTGCTGACCGTCGATCATACCGGCCTTCGACAGCGCGAGCCGTACTTTGTCGTCGACCGCGCCTAGCGACCGCGCTGCCTCGGCGACGAGATTGGGCCACCATGTGGCGTCGGATTTCGATTCAAGCCACACATCGTTGAGTTGCATGCCGGTCATGGATTTCGAGCGCGCGTAGTACCACGCGAGATCCTCGTTGGAATAATCTAGGGGTTTGCTGTCTCTGAGCACCGCGAGGCGCCACTCGAAGTCGAGATCCGATCCGAACTTCGTTCGAACTTTTTCGAGCGAAGCTTCGGCGAACGTGCACCACGACGAGAGGATATCTAAGTAGTAGACGATTTTAACTGCAGCCATGCCCGGATGTTTTGGGGGCGGCGTCGCTTGCCCTACTGCCGGACGCGCCGTCTTTGTGACGATGTGGAGCGCTTCGGCGCGGCAAGACGGATGGGGGACAACGATGCTTCATCGAGGCCGCTGTCTCGCGCTTGCAGGAATAGCGCTCCGGCCGACGGCCGCGACGACACGACGTGTTCCAATCTGCCGTTCACGAAATGGAGCGCGACGCCGTCGTCCACGGCATAGCCGGCCGCGAGCTCGCCGCTCCGTATCATCGATCTGAATATCGGCTTTCGCTTTGGTTCGGTATCGAAGTGCGGACAAAAGCTGCCCTTAAGCCATCCCAAACAGGTGAGCGCCGAAAATCCGCCCGGGTTAGAGTCGGTGAGACCTTCTTCGAACCAGCACATCGCGCCGGCGCTGCTCCCGGCAAGGATCGTGCCCTGGGCGTATGCGCGGCGTATGACGTCTACGATTTCCCACTCCTTCCAGAGCACCAAGAGATTTCTGGTGTTCCCGCCGCCGACGAAGAGGACGTCCTGATTCTGCAGCAAGGTGCCCGCGGGCTTGCGTTCTTGCCGGAAGAGCGAAACGTGCGAAGCAGCGGCGCCGAGTTTTTCAAACACAACGTAGAAGCGCTGGATGTTGGTCTCAGCATCGCCGCTCGCGGTCGGCAAGAAGCACACGCGAGGCTTTTTCTTCGCCGTTTGCGCTAAGATATAGCGTTCGATCGCGAGCTTGTCCGGCTTATCGGAGAAGGCGCCGCCGCCAATAGCGACCACCTGCTTTTTCTTCACCATTGCCTTCCGCACGATCGGTCAAGCAGCCATGGTGGTCATGAGAGATTGCACGGCGGCTCTGATGTCCGTCACGTCGCACTGCGTTGTCTGCGCGATCCGCAAGAGCAACTCTTCTTGCACCTCTTGGTGGTGTAATAGTCGCGATATCGACTCGTGGTCGGCTTCGGCGCGGAGCTCCGCGTGCTCGCCGCCCTGCTTTTGCGCGACGGCGATGATGAAGATCAAGATCAATTGCAAGATGTTGGACATCGTGAGAAGGAACACGAACGGAAACGGATCCCAATGCGTGAACGATCCGACGACGACCCACGCGATCTGAGAGACGATCGCGATCGCAAGCGCCACCGGGGCGCCTGTGGCATCGGCGATCTTCTTGCAGAGTTTCTCGACGGAGGTGAGATTTTGTTGGTGTTCCGCGTTCACGTCGCGGACCATCGGGTGCTCGCCGACATCGGTGTTCGGATGCGCTAATAGCGAAGCTTGCTCGGGCATGTACGGTTCCTCCGTGCTTCGGGCAGTGTTGTCGCTTGAGCGTTATGCCACTTGCCGCGCCCGCCCTGCCGCGTGAACGCCATTCGAGAGTGGAACGATTCTGGTTCGTGTGTGTGGACATTGCGCGCTTGCGACCGGTCTTGCTCGGCCGGGCGCGGCTCAGCGCGGCACGGCACTTTTCGGCGGCGTCTGTTTCCATCGGAGCGCGGGTGATCGCATGCTCCTCGATCGCGTGCGGCATCCGCGCGGTTGTGGCCGCTCCTTTGCATATCGGCGTCCGCGTTCTCATACGGCGCTTTTGCGCACGCTCCGCGAAAGCGCTTCCGGATTCGGCACGCTGGCGGACGAGGGGACTGGTCGCCCCTTTGCAACCGCGCGAAATAGAAGCGTACGCAGCGTTTATCCAGCGCTGCGAACTTGCATTTCTCGAGGAAAGATCGATAATGAGAACGATAAAGAAAAATGGCGCGAATGCTGCACGGCGCGCCGCGGGTCTCGTGCGCGACATCGAGCGCTCTGTCGACGGGTTACTCGGCGCCGATGAAGCGGGCCGGCGCTACCGGCACTATGTAGCCGAACACGATGCGCCGGCGGACGACAACACGGCGTATGCCAGACTCTGTGTTGTGATATTCGCGCAAGGTCTCGGGTTCGGCGCCGTAGAGGCGAAGCTGGAAGAGTTCATCTCAGCGTTCGAGGGATTCGTACCGGAACGCGTCGCCACGTTCGACGACGCTCGCATCGGCCGCATCATGCAGGCGCCGATTATCAGAAACGAGGCGAAGATTCGCGCGTGCGTGGAAAACGCAAAGCGGTGGGTAGCTGCTGCGGGCACCACGACCTACCTGGCCAAAGTTGCTCAAATCGCCGTCGATGACGACGCAGCGGGCGGCTGGCCTGCGCTTACGAAGGAGCTGCAAAAAGATTTCGCGCGCGTCGGCGACACGGCCGCGCGGCAGACACTAAAACGCTGGGGCTTCTTCACCGCGTTCGCGCATCCGGGAAGCCGACGCGCCTTGGAGCGGTTGGCTCTCGTCGCTGAGGCCGATTCGCCGGCCGCCGCTCAATGCTTCGTCGGTTCGATTGCTCGCGTCATCGGGCGCGATCCCTACCACGTGGAGGCAACCCTCGCACTCTTCGCCTCGCTCGGACCGTGCAAGCGACAACCCGAATGTGATGAGTGTCCGCTCGCCGAGCGCTGCCCCACCGCCGCTAGGCGCACTGAATCTCTATAGGGCTCTGTGGGGCCGCCCTCTATGGTCGGCCTCGTTTTTTTTACTAGGGAAACCGTACTAGGGCAAGCATCGCTTGCCCATTTCGATTTTGTCGTAATGGGCTTCTTGTACTAGGGCAAGCATCGCTTGCCCAAATTTTCAAATTGCCGAGTTGCCGAACATTTCGCACGTATCGACTCGATGAACCGCGGAAAGCGAAGCCGCTGAAGATGGCGCCCGACGATTCGCAGGACAGTTGATATGGACACTCACGTTAGACTGCGGGAACCGCAAACATTCGTTTGGTCCTAATTCACTAGTCGACAAAAAACAACTCGGCGCTATCCAATCCGGCGGAAAATATCGGTTTTGCTCGCACGCCCATGTGAGGAAGCGATCATGAATTTGCGTTATGTCAGTGCGGTTCTCGTCATATTACTAACCGACTGTTCGGCGAATCAATCAACAAACCCAAATAGCGGGTTATCGGGCGCTCAAAGTTCTGCACTCGTTTTGGCCACTGGTGCATCTGGCGATCAGGCGACGCCCGACGTTCTCGGGATCGCGCTGGACGGGGGGTCGCGCAGGTCATCGCGATGGTCAACGGCTCGAAAAAAGTCTACATGCAGCTTGGGCTCAGCGCGCAGACGACCGCCTATTTCTGGCAAACGTATCTAGAAAGAAACCCCGATATCGCCCATAGAGCCGGAGGCTTCGGCGGTGTAATGAAGAGTCTAACGCTCGGACCGTTCGAACATGACGATGTCGTAGCGGAAAGCGTTAGGTTTGCACCGGGCGAGTCTTTTGAGACCGGTGCGAACGGTGTTCTCGGATCCGGCGTTCTCGATGCGTTCAATCTCGTCATCGACTATCCCGATCACAAATTGTTCCTCGCGCCGAGAAAACGAAGCTGACCGTAGGCTATTTCGCTTTGCGCTTCGCGCGCTTCGGTTTCTTCACCGGCTTCGCGAGCACCGCAAGCTCCCATCGATAGCCATCCGGATCGCGCAGCCACAGCCCCATATTCTTTGATCCGGGCCCCTCGGGGCCGATTTCGTCACCTGGGTCTTCCATTTCGACTTTCTTGCGACGCAAAATCGCAAGCGCCGCTCGCAGCGCAGCCATGCTCGACAGGTGAAACGACATGTGTTCTACGACGTCTTTGCGCGGCACGCCCTTGAAAAAGGCGATCGCAACCGCGTCGTTTCCCACGACGACTCCGTCGGAGAACTCGAACTCTTTGCGCAGCCCCATCGTGCCGACCCACCAGCGTGCGGTTTTCTTTGGATTGCGAACCGCGAGGCTGAAATGACCGACGTGCCCAAGTTGGATCGGCATGACGAATGACTCCTATCGGACGGTTTATTTTACCGTCGCGATTTCGGCGGCAAGCTTCTCCGGCCTGCCGCGATATGACGAGCGCTCGATGCTGCCATTTGCGAAGCCGGTCAGGACGCGCGTCACTGTCGCGTTCGCAGGCGCCGCCAAGCCGGCCGGTATTGCACGATCGGCGACCGCGCCGTTTAGCCAGCGGACTTCGGTCTGCTGACGGCCGGCGCGAGCGTCGATGAGAAGCGACGGCAGCTTGTCGCCACGCGCGTTGCCCGCGCGGCCGGCCATGAGCAAGTGCAAGAGGGCCGCCGGCAAGATGCGGATCGCCCACGCGAATTGCGGCGCGGGAAAGCCCACGAGCGGTACTGCCGAAAGGTGGGCGGCATCCATCACCGCGACCGCTTCGCGAAGACACTGGCGTTCGATTGAGAACGCGACTGGATTCGCATAAACTTCCCGCGGCGTCATGTCCAACACGGCGCAGACCGCGTTTGCCACAAGGTTGATCAACAGCTTCGACCATTTCAGCGCGCGCCAATCGCTCGCGGCGCGCACGCTGAGCCCCGTTCGTTCGAAAACAGCGAGCAGCCAATTGTTCGCGTTTGCGCCGACCGGCGCTAACGAAAGTCCGCCAGTTAAGGGCGCGGCGACCGTGGCTTCGTCCAATCTTTCCACCGGTACGGTCAACGCGCCCGCGACGATTCTATCCAAGCCTAACACCGCCGCAAGAGCGTCTTCGTTGCCAATGCCGTTTTGCACGGTGAGGATCGTCGAATCTTTACACGCGGCGATCGCCGCGATCGAGCGCGCGGCCTCATCGGTGGCGTAGGCTTTGACCGCGACGATGACGAGTTCGAAGGGCTCCGCGAGCAATGGGTCTGAAGGATCGGCAGCGGCCCGAATTCCCACTGGCCATTCCTGTTCGCCGGCGCGCAGCGTGACGCCGCGCTCGTTGAGCACCTCGAGCGCACTCGCGCGCGCAAGCAAAACAACTTCGTCTCCCGCCAGGCGAAGACGCGCGGCGAGATATTGCCCGACCGCTCCCGCGCCGACCACGAGACAGCGCATGCCGCTCTACGCTCCTGTCGAGCCGAATCCGCCCGTGGCGCGCGGCGTCGCCTCGAGTTCGTCGACGGCATAAAACGCGGCGCGTTCGACGCGCGCAATCACCAATTGTGCGATGCGAGCGCCGCGCCGGACGGTGTATGACTCGCGGCCATGATTGATCAAAATGACGCCGACGGGTCCGCGATAATCTGCGTCGATGGTGCCGGGTGCATTCAAGCAGGTCACGCCGTGGCGCAACGCGAGACCGCTGCGCGGCCGAATTTGCGCCTCCACACCTATTGGCAGGGCGATCGAAAAACCGGCTGGTACCAGCGCGCGGTCGCCCGGCTCGAGCACGACGTCATCTTGCACAGCCGCGAACAGATCGCAGCCGGCGGCGTCATCGGTCATGTATGCCGGCAGCGGCATACCTACGCCGTCGGGCGTCATGCAGATCTGGATTTCGATCTCGCTGCGCGCGCTGCTCATTCGCCGCTGCCGGCCAATTCAGCGATCTCGGCTTGGAACGAACTCAAGTCCTCAAACGAACGATAGACCGACGCGAAACGGATGTAAGCGACCTTGTCGAGTTTTTTCAGCGCATCCATGAGCAGCTCGCCGATCAATGTGGACGGATACTCATTGTCGCCGCGCGCATGAAGCTCTCGCGAAACGCTCTCGGCGATCTGCTGCATGGTGTCTTCAGAAACGGGCCGCTTTTCGCATGCGCGGCGTAGACCGGCGAGCACCTTGTCGCGGCTGAATGGTTCGCGCCGGCCGTCTTTTTTTACGATGAAGAGACGGGCTGCTTCGATCCGTTCGTAGGTGGTGAATCGCTGCCGGCAGGCAAGGCATTCGCGGCGCCTGCGGACGGCGCTCTCGTCGTCGCGGCTGTCGACGACACGCGTCTCGCCGACTCGGCAAACCGGACAGAGCATTGGATCAGCGCGCCGCCGAGCACGGCGAGCGGTGACTTGGTGCGCTTACGAAGAAGCGCCGATCTTGAACAATTTGGTCGAGCAGTCGGGGCAGGAGCCTTGTACGGCCGGCCGGCCGTTTTTCATGGTGACCTGCGTCGGATTTTGGATCTCTTTTTTTGCCTTGCATTTTACGCAGTACGCTTCCGGCATTGAGACGCTCCTTTGCACATGCCTGACGCCCGTCATCGAAGGACCGCCCCACCCGGCTGCGAAGGCATCCGTATGAAGCGACGGGACGTTCGCGCTGTCTTCTTCGACGCTGGCTACACGCTCCTTTGTATGGAGCCGGATCAAGAAACGTTGTTCTTGCAAACTTGCAGGAATTTGGACGTCGTTATCGACCGCGCGAAGTTGGCCGGGGCGGTAGTAACTGCGAACACGCTGCTCGGTCCGCGGCCCGCAAAGGTAAAGCCGACACCATTTTCTCAAGTTGCGGTCGATCGCTTTTGGATCGATTATCATCGCGAATTGCTTGGTTATTGCGCAGCCCGGCCTGCCGATGTCGACCGCGCCGAAGCGGTTTATCGCGCATTCACCGCTGCGCTCGATTGGCGCGTCTACGACGAAGTGCGGCCGCTTCTGGCGGCGATCCGAGACCGCGGGCTCATGATCGGCGTCGTGTCGAATTGGACCGGCGATCTCGACGACGTGCTCGAGCGAGTCGGTTTGCGCGAATCGGTCGATTTCGTGCTCGACTCGGCGCGGATAGGGTATGAAAAACCGCACGCGGACATATTCCGTGAAGCACTGGGACGCGCGCGTTGTGAGCCGGGAGACGCGCTCCACGTCGGCGATTCACCCGAGCACGATGTGGAAGGTGCGCTCGCGGCCGGCCTGCGCGCCGTGCTGCTCGACCGGCACGATCGGCACGCCACGTTCGACCGCGCGCCGCGCGTCCGCTCGCTCGACGAAGTCGTCGCGCATTTGTAATTGTATTAGCCAGTCGTACTAGGGCAAGCATCGCTTGTCCCGCGCTTTTTCTAAAGCTCGTACTAGGGCAAGCATCGCTTGCCCCGTCTGATTTGTAGGGGCCGACTTTTATGGTCGGCCCCGCTTGCCCAAATGGGTGAGCGTTGCTCACCCTAGTACGGGATGCTTCCCTACAACACGAATAACGATTGCCGTGCGGGTCAGCGCGCGTGATACAACCTCGACATGACCGACGATCTCGATCTCGGATGGCTGCTTGCCGTCGCCGGTGCAGCGGTGTGGTCGCCACGGCCACTCACATCGTGGTTCGCCTCGCTCGGCGACGCGCGTTCCATCGCCGAATACGCACGGTCCGGCGGACCGCTTGCGCCGTGCGGCGCAGAACCAATGTCCTCAGACCTCATCGCCCGACTCGCGGCACTCGACGACGCGGCGGCGCTCGATGCGCTCCGCGCGGCCGACAAGTGCGGTGCGCGCGTGCTGACAAAGGTGGACCCGCTTTATCCGCCGCGCCTGCTTGAACTGTGCGACGCGCCGATCGTATTGTATTGCCTCGGAGACGCGGCCATCGCAAATCATCGCGCGGTCGCCATTGTCGGCAGCCGCGCGGCCACGAGCTACGGCCGAACGGTCGCGGCCACATTCGCCCGCGATGCTGCGATATACGGCGCGACGGTCGTCTCGGGGCTTGCTCGTGGCGTCGATGCCGCCGCTCATTCCGCAGCGGTCGAGAGCGGCGGCAAGACTGTCGCGGTGATCGGATCGGGTCTCAGCGCGCTATATCCGCCGTACCACTCGCTGCTCGCCGACGAGATCGTCGCCAGCGGCGGCGCCATGATCTCCGAGTTCCCGCCCGAAATGATCGCGCGGCCGCACCACTTCCCCATGCGCAATCGCATCGTCGCCGCGCTCGCCGACGCCACGGTGGTCACTGAAGCGGCGCACCGCAGCGGCGCGCTCATCACCGCACGCCTCGCCGACGAGTACGGCCGGCGCGTCTTCGCCGTCCCCGGCGACGTCGACAGACCCACCAGCGCCGGCACGAACGCGCTCATCAAAGACGGTGTCACGGCAGCGACGAGCATGGCCGACGTCGCCGAAATCCTCGGCTGGACGCCCAGCTTCGCGACGCGGCAGGACGACGGCACCAATAACCAGGTCGAACTCGATCCGCTTCTCGCCTTGCTCTCCGGCGCCGCACTCGACATCGACGAACTCAGCGTTCGCAGCGGCCGGCCCGCTTCGGACGTGGCCGCAAAGCTCACCATGCTCGAGTTGCGCGGTGTCGTGGAACGCCGTGGTGGCGGCACCTTCGCAGCGGTGAGCACCCGCGCGGCGAAGAACGACGCGAAAGCATGAACGTCACGCTGATCGCTGTCGATCGCTTGCGCGAATCCTACTTGCGAGAGGGTTGCGCCATGTACGTCAAACGGCTCGGGCCGTTGCTGCCGGTGCGCACGATCGACGTCCGGTCGGCCACGCAAAGCGAAGAATCGTCGGCGCTGCTCAAGCAGATTCCCGCAGAGGCTACTCTGTGGGCTCTCGACCGCGGCGGCACCGAGCTCTCGTCGGAACAACTCGCGGGCCACTTGCAAGCCGTCGAGCGCTCCGGGTCGCGCCACCTCGCGCTCGTCATCGGCGGCGCCGACGGCCTCGGTGCGGCGATATTGGCACGTGCCGATCTTGTATGGTCCCTCTCGCCGCTCACGTTTTTGCACGAGATGGCGCGATTGCTGGTGCTCGAACAGCTCTATCGTGCCGTCAAGATCAATCGCGGCGAACCATATCATCGCTGAAGCCGCGAGGGGCCGGCATCGCCGCGCGCCAACTACGCGCAGATGCTCAGCCGCCATCTCGCCGTTCTCGCAAGCATAGAAGACGAACTGCGCTCGCGCATCGCCGCCGCTGCCGTCTCGCTCGGCGTGGAATCAGCGACCTCGCCCGCAGTCAGCCTTGGTCCCACGCGCGATCCGTCGCACGGCGAATTTGCCACCGCCGTCGCGCTTGCGGCCGGCAAGATGTGGCGCAAGAATCCGATGGATGTCGCCGCGGCCATCGCCGAGCGCGGCGTGGCGGGCTTGCCCGATGTCGCAAAAATAGATGTGGCCAAGCCGGGCTTCCTCAACCTGTCCATGACTCCGGCGTTTTGGACGCAGGTGGTCGCCGACGCGCTCGAACGCGGTCAGGCCTATGGCACGTCGGATGCCCTTGCCGACTACAGCCCACTGCTCGTCGAATTCACGTCCGCCAATCCCACCGGTCCGCTTCTCGTCGTGCAGGGCCGGTCGGGCTCGCTCGGCGCCACGTTGGTGGCGATGTTCCGTTTCGCCGGCGCGCAGACGAAATCGGAGACATACGTCAACGATGCCGGCAACCAGCTCGACACGCTCGCCGATTCACTTTTCGCTCGTTATGCCGCGCTGTACGGCGTGGAAACGCCGTTGCCCGAGGACGGCTATCCAGGCGTATACCTCATCGACGTCGCGCAGTTGTTGCGCGACCGCGACGGCGACCGCTGGCTCGATGCCGAGCCGAACGAGCGCCGCCGCGCGCTGGGCCTTTTCGGGCGCGATGTCATCGTCGACGGCCAGCGCCGCGACATGGAGCGGTTCGGCGTGCACTTCGACACGTGGTTCTCCGAAGCTTCTCTCCACGATGCCGGCAAGATCGACGACGTGCTCGTCAAGCTCAAGAGCAGCGGCCACGCCTACGAAAAGGACGGCGCGCTCTATCTCAAGTCGACCGAGTTTGGCGATGAAAAAGACCGCGTGCTTCGCCGCAGCGACGGCCGGCCGACGTACCTCGCTGCCGACGCGGCATACCACCGCGACAAACTCGAACGCGGCAACAAGTATCTGCTGAACATCCTCGGCCCCGATCACCATGGCTACATCGAGCGTCTGAAGGCTCTAGTGGCAGCCCTCGGACACCCAGGCTCGCTCGAGGTGCTGCTCGCGCAGCACGTGACGTTGAAGCGCGGCGACGAGATCGTCAAGATGAGCAAACGCGAGGGGAACGTCGTCACGCTGGCAGACGTCATGGATGAAGTCGGCGTGGATGCGGCGCGCTTTTTCTTCGTCAACCGTGCGCCGGAATCGCACCTCGTCTTCGACCTCGAGCTTGCGATGGAGCAGTCGGCGAAGAACCCGGTGTACTACGTGCAATACGGTCACGCGCGCATCGCGTCGATCCTGCGCAAGGCGTCTGCTCCCGAGCATGCGGCGTCGCTCGAGCGCGCGCACCGCGGCGACGACATCGCGGCGCTGTCTCACCCGGCCGAAATCGCGCTGATCCGCCGGATCGCCGACTTCGAACGCACGGTGGTGGACGCTGCCAAAGCGCGCGCGCCGCACCGTGTCGCCGAATACACGCGCGATCTAGCGACCGATTTCCACGCGTTCTACACCGATTGCATCGTGTTGGGCGACGACGCGCGCGTCACGAGCGCCCGGCTGTCGCTGTGCATCGTCGCGAAAACGGCGCTGGCATCGGCGCTGCGATTGCTTGGGGTTTCGGCACCCGACAATATGTAGGAGGGTGAGCAACGCTCACCCAAAACCAAAGGGCAAGCGATGCTTGCCCTAGTACGAGCGTTAAAAAAAATGGGCGAGCGATGCTCGCCCTAGTACGGCTCGCCCTAGTACGGCTCGCCTAAGTTCAGCTACGCAACCTCGTCGTGAAATGCGGGGCGGCCGCGGATCCACGGATGGATCCAAACATTCCATGCCAATTTGATCAGCGCAGCGGCCGGGATGGCGAGCACGAGACCCCACACGCCGAACAATTCGCCGCCCGCGAAGATCGCGAAGATCACCGCCATCGGCGATACGCCGACGCTCTCCGCCATGACCTTGGGAACGAGCAAGATGTCGGATATCTTCGAGATGACGGCGATGGTGACCACCGTGATCAGCACCATGGTCCATCCCTGGAGCGATCCTAACATCAGGCCAAATCCAAGGGCGACGAGAATGCCCAAAAATGGAAGTGCGTAGAGCACGCCGGTAAGCGCGCCCAGCAAGAGCGCGTACTGCGAGCCGGCGATCGTGAGCACGAGCCAGACGGCGAGCCCCGTGAACACGCACAGCACGAATTGCCCGTACACGAACCCGCCAACTACACGCGAGATCTCGCGCGCGACGCGTTCTGCCGCTGGTCTGCCGCTCTCGGGAAACAAGCTGTAGAACGATGCGCGGATCTCCGTGACGCGCGTCAAGAAGTAGTATGAAAGCACGATCGCGGTGATGCCCACCACGATATCGCTCGCGATGCCGAGCAGCGCATTGCCGGCTCCAAGAACCAGATTGTTGACGCCGGCCGAAATCTGCGCAAGCGCGCTGTTCTCGATATCCTGGAATTGCGCCGGTAGCGCTTTGGCGCCGAAATGCGCGACGATCCATGCCTGCGACGAATTCGACCAGCCTTGAACGATGCCGACCACATCGCCGCTGTTGGCGAAGAACGACTGTAGTTGCGCGATCGTGTCCGGCACGATGATGAAACCGAAGAACAACACCATGAGCACGAGCGCCGCATAGACGATGGCGACCGCCGCGAGCCGCGGCATGCGTTTGCTCAGCCGGCGAACGACCGGATTGATGCCGTACGCCATGAGCGTCGCCACGATGAACACTTCGACCGTGAGCGGGATGCGCGAGACGACGAACAGTGCGACGGCGGCAAGCGCGATCGCGCCCGCCACGCGCCAGATGCGCGGCCGCTCCGAGATGTCCAACGCGGACGCGCGCGTGGTCATCCGGTGGAAGTCCCCAATGCCTTCGTCATGATGGCGCGCTCTTCTGTAAATCCCATCGCAGCGTACAGCGCTCGCGCGGGCACGTTGCCTGCCGTGACCATAAGGCTCAAATGCGGCAGACCGAGCTTGCGCGCCTCTCGCTCAGCCTCGGCAAGCAGGAGCCGGCCGGCGCCGCGCCTGCGCGCGATCGGCTCGACCGCCATATACGCGACGAACGCCTGCCTCATCTGCGTGACGTCGTCCGGTATGTCGACGATCAACAGAAGAAATCCGACCGGTACCGATTCCGACTCCGCGATGAACACCACGGTCTCCGGACGTTGTTCGCAAAAAGTCAGCAGGCGCCGAAACGCTAAGGCTGCGATGTCGCCGCTCACCGGCCGGACGGCGGAAACGCCCGATTGTGCGGTGTCGGCTCCGAGCGCCTCGATATAAGCGTGGTCGCCCGGATGCCCCCGGCGAACGACGATGGTCAACGCGCGTGCGCTGGTTCTGGTGCGAACCCGAGACGGCTCGAGAGTTTGTGGCCACTGTCCAGCAATTCGGGTATGACGTCGTCGACGCGGTCGTCGCTGAGCCGGGCGGCCGGACCCGAAACGCTCAGGCTGGCCACGACTTGGCCCGACGCGTCGCGCACGGGCACGGCGATGCAGCGCACGCCCTCTTCGTGCTCTTCGTCGTCGCGGGCGTAGCCGAGGTCCCGCACGCGGTCGAGATCGCGGAACAGCGAATCCGGATCGGTGACCGTTTTCGGCGTGCGCGCAGCCATGCCGTAGCGGCGCAAAATGCCTTCCACCACCTCGCGCGGCAAGAAGGCGAGCAACGCTTTGCCGCTGCCGGTAGAATGCGCCGGAAGCCGGTTGCCTATCTGCGTGAACATGCGCAGGATGCGCGCAGACTGGGCCTGGTCGATGTAGACGACCTCGCCGTCGTCGAGCACGGCGAGATTCGCGCTCTCGCCGCTCCGCTGCATGAGCTTCTGGAGAAACGGCCGCGCTTCCAGCCGCAGGCTGAAACGCTGACGCATGTCGTTGCCCATCTGAAGCGCGCGAAAGCCAAGCGCATACTTGCGATTTTGCTGATTCTGCTTGACGTACCCTCGACTGATGAGCGTGCCGAGCAGCCGATGCACGGTGGCCAACGGCAACGTGACGACGTGGCTTATCTCGACCAATCCGACTTCGGAGCCAAATTCAACAAGCGCCTCGAGGATATCGAGCGTTCGTTCGACCGATTGGACGCCGGTCCGCTCGCGCCGCACGGTTTCGCCCGTCTCGTCTTGATTCGACTTGCGCATTTTCTACGCCCATTCGAAAAGCCGCTACCGCATCTTTTATGATGTGGAAAAATCCTAGCACTATTCTAGAAACGATGTCAAGGGTCGCCTGCACCACGAGCGTGCTCGGCGGCGTATTCCACCCGGTAATCGAGGGGCGGATGGTCGTAGAAGTACCACACGGCGAGGTCCGGCGGGTGCAGGCTCGAGAGATCCTCCGACCCGAGCCGGGCGAACGCACGAACGCCTGCGCCGCCGAGCGCGGTCTGGTCGGCGGCGAACACATCCGCGGCGTGTTCGATCCCGCGCGACAAGCCGTTGGTCACCGGCGCTAACACGAGCGAGGCGGCCATCACCGTAAATGCAACGATCGCCAGCCCCGCCGGATCGGCGAGATCCCGCGCGCGTTCCGGCGAGCGCGCCAAGACCCGAGGGACGATGAGCGCGATGAGAGCGATCGCTAATATGCTGCCGAGCCAGGCGTAAAATGAACCCAGCCAAAGATGGCCGAGTTTGTAGTGCCCCATCTCGTGCGCCACGACGTACAAGACCTCGTCCGGTTTTAGGGCTTTGAGCAGCGTGTCGCCGATAGCGATCCGTTCGACCGGTCCGATGCCGGCGACGTAAGCGTTGCCTTCGTTCGTCTGACGGCTCATGTCGTATTCGTAGACGACTTTGGCGTCGATGCCGTTGCGGGCCGCCAAGTCGAGGATGGCCCGCGTCAGCGACGACGCGGGCAGGGGCGTATAATTATTGAAGAGCGGCGCGACGAACACCGGGAAAATCGCGCTGCCGAACAAAATGAGCGGCGCGGCGATCAGCGCGGCGTACAGCGGCCAGCGGCCCGACGCGCGTGCCACGAGTCGCACAAATCCCGCGCACACAAGCGCGCCGACAACCGCGGTCAAGAGGACGCTTTTGGCCCAGTCGCCGAGCCAGACAGAAAACGGTGCGCTGCTCAAGCCGTACTGGTGGAGCAACACGAAACCGCCGTACCACGAAAGCGGCGACATCACGATCGAGAGCGCGCACAGCGCGACGGCGGCGAAGGCGGCGGCTGCAAGCCACGGCCAGCGGATCTTGCGCTCAAACCACGTACGCCATCGAGCCGCCGTTCCCGAGCGCCAGAAGAAATACAGCAGCGCGAGTTCGACGAACGCGTCGACAAAATAGAGCGGCCGGCCGATCGAGGCGATCTGATAGGCGAGCGCCTGACGCGCGGGCGGATAGATGGTATCGACCACGTGCGAAAGCTCTGGGGAGAGCGGCGTCATGGTGTCTGGCCTGCTACGGCCGCTAGACGATGCCCTTCACGCATGCGCCGGAAAATGGACAGACGAACGCGAACGGCGCGCGCTGTGAGCGCATCGCCGCGTAATGCGAGGAATCGTCCAAGTCGAAAGTCCCAACTTCGTGGCGCGGTGCGGTCGATGTTTCTCGCCGGTTTGATGGCGGCTGCTGTATTCTCGCCGGCGGCGGCACGCGACATTTCATTCAGCGGCCGTTCATGGACCGTCACCACGGGTGTGGTCGACGACCCGGCGGCGCCCAATCGATATTCGGCCGATACGCGAAGCATCTTTGTAGACGAACGCGGCCGCCTGCATCTGCGCCTGCGTCACGACGGCGGGACGTGGTATTCCGCGGAAATCGCGTGCACTCAGCCGCTCGGGTACGGCACCTACTCGTTTGCCGTCGACACGGACATCGGAGCGCTCGACCCCAACATCGTCGTCGGATTGTTCACATGGAGCGACGATGAAGCGTTCGCCGACCGCGAGATCGACGTTGAATTCTCACGCTGGGGCGACCCCGCCGCTGCGAACGCTCAATTCGCCATTCAGCCGTATGCGGCGCACGGACATCTCGTGCGATTCAATGTGCCGCGCGGCATGAAGCGTTCGACGTGGTCGATCCGCTGGGAGCCCGCATCGGTGGCGTTCGCCGGTTACGCATCCGCGATCTTGCGCGATGCCGTGCCGCCGCCTGGAAATGCCGTCGTGCACATCAACATCTGGCTTGCGGGTGCACGGGCGCCGATCGACCAGCGCGAAGCCGAACTCATCGTGGACAAATTCGAATTCACCCCACCAGTTCTGTAGGAGGGCAACCGTACTAGGGCAAGCATCGCTTGCCCACCAATAGGGTGAGCTTCGCTCACCCTATTACAAATACGATGACCGCTGCAGATCTTCGCCGCGTTGCGCTGAGCCTCGGAGGTGCGCAAGAAAGCGGCCAGTATGGGCGTGCATCCACGTCGTAATCGTTGCGATGAACATTCGTCGCCACGCATGCGCCGATGCATCTCGCAGCGGCTTTACAAGGTATTGCTGCGCCCGCGCCGCAAGCAATCATAAAGCGAGCGCACAATATTATTAGGAGCGTGTCCATGACCCGGTATCGCCATCGTGGAATCATCAATGCCGCAATCACTTTTGCCATTTCGTTTTCGGCCATTGCGGCGCTCGGCGGTTTCCTCGCCGCGGCCGCGCCGGCCGATGCGGCGCCGGCACCGCTGCCTTATGCTTCGCTTGCGTGGCGCTCCATAGGTCCGGCCATTTCGGGCGGCCGCATGACGGCCGTCGTCGGCATCGATTCCAACCCATTTCTCTACTACGTGGGGACGGCCGGCGGCGGTGTCTACAAAACGATCGACGGCGGCGCGCACTGGCAATCGGTGTTCGACGGTCAGGACGTCGCGGCGATCGGCGACATCGCCATCGCACCCGGAAACGGCAACGAGGTTTGGGTGGGCACCGGCGAGGCCAATCCGCGTAACGACGTCTCGTTCGGCGACGGCATCTACCACTCGGTCGACGGCGGCAAGACGTGGCAGCACATGGATCTTCGGGGCACATCGCAGATCGCGAGGATCATCGTCGATCCGCAGAACGTCAACGTCGTGCTCGTCGCAGCGCTCGGCGATCCGTTCAAGGACAGTCCCGACCGTGGAATCTTTCGCACCGCCGACGGCGGCAAGACCTGGACGAAAACGCTGTATGTCGGCCCTCGCAGCGGCGGCTCCGACCTAGCGATCGATCCGAAAAATCCTGATACGCTCTATGCCGGCATCTGGCAGTATTCGCGCAATAGTTATAACTTTGATAGCGGCGGGCCCGACGACGGCCTCTACAAATCCACCGACAACGGTGTCACGTGGACCAAACTTACCGGCCACGGACTGCCCGACGGGCCGATGGGTCGCGTGGGCGTCGCCATCGCGCCCAGCAATCCGCTCCGCATCTATGCCGTGATTCAGTCGAAAGCCGGAATCATTTGGCGCTCTAGCGATGGCGGCGCGACATGGCAACTCGCGTCGTCGGACACCGAAGCCAACCAGCGTCCGTTCTACTACACGCATGCGTACGTCGATCCCACCAATCCGGACCATCTGTTCGACGTTTCCGTCGACCTGGTCGAGAGCAAGGACGGCGCGAAGACCTGGACGGTCGTCGATCAGGCGATCCACGGCGACCACCACGACATCTGGTGGGCTGCCGACGGCGAGCGCGTGATCAACGCCAACGACGGCGGCGTGGCGATTTCGCAAGACGCCGGCGCGACGTGGGAGTGGCGCAACAACATTGCGATCGGCCAAGTCTACCACATCGGCTACAGCCGTCAGGTGCCGTACGCGATTTGCGGCGGCTTACAGGATAACGGTGCGTGGTGCGCGCCGAGCGTCGGGGCTTGGAGCGATTCGATCATCGATCGCGACTGGGTCTACGTTGGCGGCGGCGACGGCACGTGGGTATGGCCGGATCCACAAGACTCCGATCTCATCTGGGTCGCGAGCGGCGGCGGCAACAACGCCGGCGAGCTTTCGATGTTCGACATGCGCTCACATCAGAGTTGGGATATTTCGACGTACGCACACGACACCAACTCACGTGCGATCGCACCGCTTCCATACCGCTACAATTGGGAGTCGCCGCTCGCATTTTCGCCGCAGGATCCGCGCGTCGCATACTACGGCGGCAACGTGCTGTGGCGCACCACCGACCGTGGCTTTCATTGGACGCCGATCAGCCCCGATCTCACGCGGAATCTCAAAGAACATCAGCAAGTGTCGGGCGGCATCATCACGTTGGATATAACGGGCGCCGAGTTCTCGGATACGATTCTTTCGGTCGCACCTTCAACGCTGGAAGCCGGTCTCATCTGGGTCGGCACCGACGACGGGGTGGTGCAGCTCACCCGAGACGGCGGCAAACACTGGGCCAACGTGAGCATCACCGGTCCAGGTCCGCTCGGACGCATCGATGCGATCGATGT